>CAXMRQ010000017.1:0-17302 GCA_964196115.1 uncultured Gammaproteobacteria bacterium | reverse complement strand
GGTAGAAACTGAAGCCCTGTTATTATTTCTGATAATTTTTATCTGGACGCCGCCGCATTTCTGGGCGCTGGCGATTCGCCGCCGAGACGAATATGCAAAAGCCGGAATCCCGATGTTGCCGGTAACCCACGGCGTGGATTTCACCAAGATCCAGATACTGCTATACACCATTTTGCTGTTTATCGTGACGCTAATGCCTTTTATCTTACAGATGAGCGGGTTGATCTACCTGGCGGGTGCGATATCGCTCGGTGTGGGGTTTTTGTATTACGCGATTAAACTGTATCGGGATAAAGAACCGAATGTAATAGCAATGAAAACTTTTAGCTATTCGATATTTTATCTTAGCTGGTTGTTTGCCTTTCTTCTGGTCGACCATTACGCCAGAATTTTTATACGAGGCTATTTTCTGTAATAAAACTAGCCCGGAAATTTCATAAATCTGCGCGAAGATCGCGCAGTATATTGATTTTACAAGGAAATATCCGAAGAAGTCTCGTATCAATGATTCCGAGTGACTGAGGAACTATTTCTGGTGGAATCAATAGTCAAGTTAGATTGTGCATGATTTGTGAATTTTCCGGGCTAGATATTGGGGTAGCGTTTATACGCTAATATCGCCAGTTGGTAACCAATCACTTTAGGTGAAATTGATTAGCTGCCGGTCACATTCATTACGATTTTAACAACGCCGACGAGAGTAAGGACAAACACCACTCCAAACAGTAGTCCGATGAAAATGAAATGCGAGACTTTGCCATATTTAAAGTCTCGCTCCCGATTGGCATTGCTTTGTACACCGATAAAGGCGGAAAGCGTACTCAGGAGTAACTGCCCAAAACTAATATGAGTTTTTTCGTCGCCATTTTCGGACGAATTTTTCAAACAAATTACCTCTCTGTCGTAATTCAGGGGGGGGGTTAAGGTCTGCTGACTATGTAGACGAGTAGAACGGGTATAAAAGGAATACTGTAAATCATTACAAACTATATCGATAATTACAACTCCACTGCCCAGTATCGATTTACTTTGGCGTCAAATAGTTTAAAACACTGTTGTTATTTATTAAGTAGTAAACTGGAATAGGGGTGATATGGAAATTGCGTCGAAGTGGGTAAATTACTTGGTAATTTCGAGAAGGTTGGGTTAGTCTTTCAATTCAAAGACTGTATAATCCGTGTGTGATTTTTCTGCGCCGTCTGAGCTGACTATCTCAGGTGGCATTTTTATATATAGAGACCGGCATTCTTTACCCCCGTCGCGTAATGTGACAGCCACGGGTAAGGTATGAATTAGGGGGATAATGATGATTTTTAACAAGTTGTCCGGACGATTGTCCGCGGCTTTGGCTGGCGTGTTATCGATGCTATTTGTATCGGCGGCAAATGCTGAATACGCATTGAACATGACCGAAGGCGTCACACCGATAAGCCGCGATTTATACAGCTTACATATGATTGTTTTCTGGATATGCGTGGTAATCGGAGTCCTAGTCTTCGGTGCAATGACCTGGTCAATTATCTTCCATCGTAAATCACGTGGGGCGGTAGCGGCAAATTTTCACGAAAGTACCATGGTCGAAATTATCTGGACCGTAGCCCCGTTAATCATTCTGATCGGGATCGCGATTCCAGCTACAGGAACCCTGCTTGATCTCGAAGATGCAAAAACCAATGCAGATATCAATCTTGAGGTGACTGGTATTCAATGGAAGTGGAAATACAACTACATTGACGAAGATGTGCAGATTATTAGTTCACTGGCGCAGAGCAGTCGCGATGTGGTCAAGGATCCAACAGGAAATGAAAACTATTTGCTCGAAGTGGATGAGCCGATAGTGCTACCGATTAACAAAAAAATTCGTTTCCTGTTCCATTCCGATGACGTTATTCACGCCTGGTGGGTTCCTGAGTTCGCGGTAAAACAGGATGTTATTCCCGGTTTCATTAATGACTCATGGGCTATTATTGAAGAGCCTGGGACTTATCGTGGTCAATGCGCCGAATTGTGTGGCAAGGATCATGGCTTTATGCCAATAGTGGTTGAAGCAGTGACTCAGAATGAGTATGAGCAGTGGATCGCCGGTAAAAAATTAGAAGCCGCAGCGGTAGCAGCGTCAGCCGAACAGGAATGGTCGATGCAGGATTTAATCACCAAGGGCGAGACGGTATATGCCGCGAATTGCGCCGCCTGTCACGGTCCGACTGGTGCCGGCATTCCAGGTGTATTTCCGGCTCTGGCTAATAGCCCGGTTGCTACCGGAGACGCCGCAGAGCACATGAATGTAGTCATGAACGGAAAATCCGGTACTGCGATGGCAGCCTATAAAACTCAGCTCAGCGATGTTGATCTGGCGGCAGTCATTACGTTTGAAAGAAACAGTTTTGGTAATAACGTGGGTGACATGGTTCAGCCCTCTGCCATCAAGAATGCTCGATAAGGGGACTTAAATGACAATTACAACCACACATGACGAACGCGATCACGACGATCACCATGGTCCGGCCTATGGTATAACACGTTGGATTACGACGACCAATCATAAAGATATTGGTACGCTCTATCTCTGGCTGGCATTCATCATGCTGCTCACCGGCGGTTCTATGGCGATGGTAATCCGGCTCGAATTGTTCCAGCCTGGCCTGCAGTTTGTACAGCCCGAATTTTTTAACCAGATGACAACCATGCATGGTCTTATCATGGTATTCGGCGCGATCATGCCCGGCTTTGTTGGGCTCGCCAATTGGCTGATTCCAATGATGATTGGCGCTCCAGATATGGCTTTGCCGAGAATGAATAACTGGAGTTTCTGGATACTGCCATTTGCATTTACGATGCTTGCCAGTACGCTTCTTATGGAAGGTGGTGCACCAGCGTTCGGATGGACATTTTACGCGCCTCTGTCGACCACTTTTGCTCCGGATAGCACTGATTTCTTTATTTTTGCCGTGCATTTAATGGGTATTTCCTCGGTCATGGGTGCGATCAACATTATTGCAACAATTCTGAATATGCGTGCGCCCGGCATGACATTAATGAAAATGCCTTTGTTCGTCTGGACCTGGTTGATTACGGCGTACCTGCTGATAGCGGTAATGCCTGTACTCGCCGGTGCGGTTACGATGATGTTGACCGACAGGCATTTCGGAACCTCATTCTTCGATGCAGCCGGTGGTGGTGATCCGGTCATGTTCCAGCATATATTCTGGTTCTTTGGGCATCCGGAAGTTTATATCATGATCCTGCCGGCGTTTGGCGTTGTCTCGGCGATCGTTCCGACCTTCGCACGCAAGCCCTTGTTTGGATACAGTTCGATGGTTTATGCGACCGCCTCTATCGCAATTTTGTCTTTCATGGTATGGGCGCATCACATGTTTACTACCGGCATGCCGGTGGCTGGCGAATTGTATTTTATGTACGCGACGATCCTCATCTCGGTGCCAACCGGTGTTAAAGTTTTCAACTGGGTGACCACTATGTGGAGAGGCTCGATGACGTTCGAGACACCGATGCTGTGGGCATTAGGGTTTATCATCATGTTCACCATTGGCGGGTTTTCAGGCTTGATGCTCGGTGTGGCTCCGGTTGATACCCAGTATCACGATACCTACTTCGTAGTTGCACATTTCCACTATGTGCTGGTAACAGGAGCGTTGTATTCAATTATTGCTGCGTTTTATTACTGGGTACCTAAATGGACTGGTCATATGTATAACGAAACGCACGGCAAGATTCACTTCTGGTGGTCGACTATTTCGGTGAATGTACTGTTCTTCCCGCAGCATTTTCTCGGTCTCGCGGGTATGCCACGACGCATTCCTGATTATTCGTTGCAATTTGCGGAATTTAATATGATTTCCAGCATTGGTGGATTCGCCTTTGGGCTGGCGCAGATATTTTTCCTCTATATAGTCATTAAAACCATTAAGGGTGGTGAAAAAGCCAGTGGCATCGTTTGGGAAGGCGCAACCGGCCTTGAGTTTGAGCAGCTACCATCGCCGCCGCCCTATCATAGTTTCACGGTGTCGCCGGAAATTAAGTAACTGATTCCCGGATATAAATAGGGCGAAGCAGCAGATGCAAGAGGACGCGATCAGACCACTATCGACGCAATGCCGCAGACAGCGGTTAAAGCGCATAGTGATCGCACATCTGCTGATCGTCGGCTCGTTTTTCGTGGCGTCATTTTTATGGGGTAACTTTGCATGAATTCAACAGCACTCAAGCTAAGTGTGATACCGCTGTTGATGTTTGGATTTGGCTTTGCGCTGGTGCCGCTATACGATGTGTTTTGTGACCTCACCGGAATTAACGGCAAGACCGGTCGCGTAGAGGCATCTACAATTGATGCGAATGCGGTGGATACTTCTAGAGTGATTGAAGTACGTTTTCTGGCAAACACGAACCCTGGTTTACCCTGGAGTTTTGAACCACTGGTAAAAAAAATGGAAGTGCATCCGGGTAAATTGTACGAAGCCATGTATCGCGTTAGAAGCACCGCCGAAGGCACAACGGTCGGGCAGGCTGTACCCAGCGTGTCACCCGGACTGGCGGCAGAGCACTTTAACAAGACCGAGTGTTTTTGTTTTACGCAGCAGGAACTGACAGGATTAGAGGAGCGCGAAATGCCGTTACGATTCATTATTGATAACGCGATTTCCGAGAATATTGAACAGATTACCCTGTCTTACACTTTTTTTAGTGTTGATAAAGGTTAGATGAATTTTACGATTTACTCGCTATAAATTACAGATTAAAGAGAGAGATTAATCATGAGCACAGCATCCCCAAATGATTATTACATACCACATGGCACTCACTGGCCGATTATCGGTTCGATAGGCCTGACAACCACCGTTGTCGGATTTGCGCGCTTTTTGCACGGCTCCGAAATGACCATGATGTTTCTTGGAATCGCGATAGTCATTTTTATGATGTATGGCTGGTTCGGTCAGGTGATCGATGAGAGCATCGGTGGCTTATATAACAAGCAGGTCGACATGTCATTTCGCTGGGGCATGGGCTGGTTTATATTTTCCGAGGTAATGTTCTTCGGTGCATTTTTTGGTGCCTTGTTTTACGCCAGAGCTTATTCCATTCCATGGCTGGGTGGAGCGTCGAACAATGATGCGACGGCCTGGTTACTATGGCCCGATTTTGAGGCCGTATGGCCGTTACTTGCTGTGCCGATGGCGGAAAAGTTTGAAGTCGCGAAACATGCAATGGGTGCCTGGGGTTTACCGGCAATCAATACCGCAATCCTGTTGACCTCTGGATTAACAGTAACACTAGCCCATCACGCACTTAAGCGTCAGGATCGTGTTTGGCTGGTTTATTGGCTGTTTGCTACGGTTTCACTGGGATTCTTATTTGTTGGCTTGCAGGCAGTAGAATATATGCATGCTTATGAAGAGTTAAACCTGCGCCTCGATTCCGGTATTTATGGTAGCACCTTTTTTATGCTCACCGGTTTCCATGGTTTCCACGTGACAATGGGAGCCATCATGTTGCTGGTGATTTTGATTCGCTCAATGAAAGGGCATTTCAGTCCCGAAAATCATTTTGGTTTTGAAGCAGTGGCCTGGTACTGGCACTTTGTAGACGTAGTCTGGCTAGGTCTGTTTATCTTCGTTTACTGGATCTGATTAAAAACTGTTTTATTTAGTTATGGTTTTAGAAATGAAAAAGCCCGGCATTTAGCCGGGCTTTTTTTTGCACGCTTTAAAAAATTTAAAACTATTCTATTAGGCGACAAATGTGGCTTTTATGGTTTTAAAAGCATTTTTCTCTATCTGCCGGATTCGCTCGGCTGAAACACCATATTCATCGGCTAACTCGTGCAGAGTTGCTTTTGAATCGTCATCTAACCAACGTCGCATAACAATTGTTCGGCTACGGTCATCGAGTGCTTCCAGTGCTTCACTCAACTGGTGATTATTTTGTTGTTCGAAATCATTCGATTCGAGTAATAATTCTGGTGAAGGCGTGCTCGAAACCAGCATGTTTTCGGGTGCCAGATAAGCGGAGTCTTCATCGTCGTCATTATTCATGCTGAATCCGACATCTTGATTGTTGAGTCGGTTTTCCATTTCAATTACGTTTTCTTTAGAGACGCCTAATGTTTCCGCAACGTGCTCTATTTCTTCCGGTTTAAACCAGCCGAGGCGTGTTTTTTGGCTACGCAATTTAAAGAATAATTTACGCTGTGCCTTGGTCGTGGCGATTTTGACAATGCGCCAGTTTTTCAATATATATTCGTGGATTTCAGCCTTAATCCAGTGAACTGCATACGAAACCAGGCGTACGCCGACATCGGGCCGAAATCTTTTCACGGCTTTCATCAGGCCTATATTACCTTCCTGGATTAAATCGGCAATGGCGAGTCCATATCCGGAATAATTATTTGCAATTTTAATTACGAACCGAAGATGGGGCAGGATTAATTTTTGCGCCGAGTCGATATTACCGGTTTCCTGCAGATCGATCGCATATTGCTGCTCTTCTTCCAGGGTGAGTATGGGTACACTCCTGGCTGCCCGGATATACGAATCCAGGTTAGAGGTGCCAAGTAACACCGGCAGAGTATTATTTATATTAACTAGTTCTGTGCTCATAATTAACCTCAAGAATGTATTAGCACTCCTTCTATTCGAGTGCTAAATATTAGAGCATAAAATAGTGAAAGAGTTCAAGCCTAAAATCAGTTTATTAACAAATATTAATATAGTGTTATATCTGTGGAATTCAAGCGACTGCTTTATAAAGAATTAATGATTCAGAGCTTCGTTCTGACGTTTGATATTAACAAGTGTTTTGATGCGGTTAAGCAGGTCTGTTTCGTTGATCGGTTTGGTCATAAAATCATTGGTGCCGGATCCAAAAATACCGGTAAAATCAGTTCTTTCCTCTTCTCCGGGTTCTATCGTCAACAATAATACGGGTAGCGCTAAATAGTCGAATCCCAGTTCATGGCGTACGGCCTGAATTAGCGCTATTCCATTCATGTGACTCGATAGCATTAAATCTGAAATCATTATGTCGACCGAACACCTGTTGTTCTTGGCGAAATCCTGTTTCAGGTACTGCAATGCATCTTCGGCTTCCTTGAAGTGTGTATAAGTAATATCGTTTTTTTCTAAAATCGAGGTCGTGATCGCGGTCGAGGTAGCGCTTTTATCAACATATAATATGTTGATGGGAATAATCGTGTCTTTGCCGAGAAAATTGAGGATGAATGCGACTAGCGCCTGGTGGCCTTCAGCCTTATCGAAATAGGCTGTAACAGCATTAGTGTCGTCCATGTCGTCACCCATGATTCGGGTGTCGGTGTCTCCAGACACAACAAAGATAGCAGTATCACGATTTTTTTGCGAAACACGAATATGTTCGATGAGCTTATAACCATCCATGTCGGGTAGTGAAATTCCAGTAGTAATAATTTCGAATTCAAATCGCTTAACTGCGGTCAATGCCTCTTTTGCGGTCGCGCAGGCGATTATGTCGAGCCCAGGCATCTGTTTCGAAATTTCTTTATACAGAATTGTCCGGGCTGAATCGGATGAGTCTATCAACAACAGGCGACGTTTATTTAGCATGAGCTTTAAGTTGGTTCAATTTGATTCAGGTGTCTGGCCACTGCGATCCAGGAGCCGGTTAAACCGAGTAGAGTACTAGAACTAATCAAAATGATAAAGTCTTGAAAAGTAAAAGTAATTAAATCCAGGTCGGCTTGATATAACAAATTCAGTCGGTTTAAAGGACCAGAGATAGCCATATATCCAATTTCAACAATGAGCCACGAAATCACGCCGCCTAATAAACCATACCAGAGGCCACCATAAAGAAATGGCCGGCGTATAAATGCATTGGTTGCTCCGATTAACTTGGTTACGATGATCTCCTGATAGCGATTTTGGATATCCAGTCTAATCGTGTTACCGATAATTAGAAGGACTGCAAAGGCAAACAATACCGTGATGATAGCCACTGACCGCTTCGCGATTTCGAGGATAGTGTAAAGTCTCTCAAGCCATTCGGTGTCTAGTTTCGCGATTTCGACCTGAGGAAAAGACTGTAGTAAATTCAACAGATTTTTTACCGCAAAGGTATCTGCACTAGCCACTGGCTCGACGATAATGGTATGGGGAAGAGGATTACTGGCAAGCGTGTCGATACTTTTACCAAATCCAGAAGTTTGTCTAAAGGCTTCCAGTGAATCTTGTTTGGAGACGAACTGGGTATCATTGACGTTAGGCGAACTGGTTAACCGAGTTTCAAACGATCTGGCGTCTTTTTCCGATAAATTAATGTCCAGATAAAGTGTGATTTGCGTGCTGGATCGAAAATCGCCTGCCAGGGCGTCAATATTCTTCAAAAATAAATAAAAGCCGCCCGGTAGCGACAGGGTAATGCCGATAACCGCAACAGTCATGATAGTGGTAGTCGGCGCCTGATATATTTTCCCCAGACTGAATACCAGAGACTGCATATGATGCAGAAAATATGCCGCCAGTTTATTCGATGTAGCCGGTCGGTCGCGTCGGATATTGTTAGCCATAGTTTACCATCGACCTATATCAGGCTCGTTCGAAATCCGAGATCCCGACCTGGCAGGTTGATAATCATCAATCTCGGTATTGTCGAGGTCATTATGAATCAATTTTCCACGATTAAGCGTGAGAACCGGTTTCTGCAATTCGTCGATTAAACCGAGATCATGGCTGGCAACCAATACCGATACTCCGACCTGGTGAAAATCGATAAAGATTTGCATTATCTCGCGTGACAACACCGGGTCGAGGTTGCCGGTGGGTTCATCTGCGAGCAATAGCATCGGTTTGTGAACCACTGCACGCGCAATACCCACGCGTTGTTGTTCACCACCAGAAAGCGTAATCGGCATCGATTTTTCTTTATGCAATAAACCTACCTTGTCGAGTGCGGCTCGGGTTCTTTTCGCAATTTCCTGATGCCGATATCCCTGAATGATTAAAGGCATAGCGACATTATCGAAAACCGGGCGATCAAATAGCAGTTGATGATCCTGGAATATAATGCCGATATTGCGACGGATATAGGGGATGCGGTGTCTGGAAATTGTGTTCAGGTTAATTCTGTTTAACAGCGCCTGACCGCGAGTCGGTTTTTCGATCAGCGAGATAATTTTAAGCAGGGTGCTTTTTCCAGCGCCTGAATGCCCGGTAAGAAACGCCATTTCCCCCGCACCGAGATGCATCGAAACATTATTCAGTGCGTCGTAGCCACCAGGGTATCTTTTAGTCAGATTAAGGAACTGAATCATTGCGCTGTTAATTATCCTGCGAGTCTAATTCTGACAGTAACGCGGTAACAAACTCCCCGGCGTCAAACTCGCGCATATCATCGACTGACTCGCCGACCCCGATATAGCGTATGGGTAACTGAAGCTGTTCCGAGACACTGAATATCATGCCACCTTTTGCGGTGCCGTCCAGTTTACTCAGTGTGACACCTGTGACGCCAATAGCCCGCTTGAAATTACTCGCCTGTGCCAGCGCATTTTGGCCGGTACCGGCATCGAGTACGAGCATGGTTTCGTGTGGTGCACTGGCATCGATCTTGCTCATCACACGCTTTATCTTTTCGAGTTCTTCCATTAGATTACTTTGTGTGTGCAAACGACCAGCAGTGTCAGCAATCA
Source organism: uncultured Gammaproteobacteria bacterium (assembly GCA_964196115.1). Lineage (GTDB taxonomy): Bacteria > Pseudomonadota > Gammaproteobacteria. The sequence goes on along the minus strand of CAXMRQ010000017.1, from coordinate 7,623 downwards.
GTATGTCGATATTACGCGCCTGCGCCGACTTGAGCGCATCAAAAATTACCGAGGCAGAGTCTGCGCCCTGTCCCTGGCTGACTACCGGAATATCGAGTCGTTGTCCCCAGCTTTGCAATTGTTCCACTGCTGCGGCGCGAAACGTATCACCGGCTGCGAGCATGACTCGAAGCCCCTGGCTCTGGAATTTTTGCGCGAGTTTACCGACTGTCGTGGTTTTACCAGCGCCATTAACGCCAACCATCAAAATCACAAATGGCTTATGTTGCCGGTCTATCGATAGTGGTACCGCGCTCGGCGCGAGTATTTCGATCATGCTTTGTTTCAACACTGAGAGCAGGCTTTCACCGTCTTTGAGTTGACCGCGACTAGCTGTCTGAGTGATTTCATGCGTTATTTTTTGCGTCGCTTGAATACCGACGTCAGCCATTAACAACTGGTCTTCGAGTTGTTCGAGCAGGTCATCGTCTATTTGTTTTTTGCCGAGCAGAATATCGCCGATTCCGGAGGACAAATTGGCTCGGGTTTTGGAAAGACTTTGTTTCAGCGACGAGAAAACCCCCTGCGATTTTTGCTCCGCAGTGTTATCGTTTTTCGCAGCTGATTTAAAGCCAAACATTACTTTTCTCATGATCGTGATTTCAGGCACAATATGCTAACAGAAAGCGATTGATTCTGTGCAAACTGATTCCCTAAACAGGCTCTTAGATGTCCAAATACTTACTTTTTTATTTCAATAATGAGTCATAAAAAACCCCAACAGCTGCGTATTATTGGCGGACGCTGGCGCGGTAGCAGGTTACCCGTGCCTGAAATTGAAGGACTGAGACCTACTCCTGATCGGATTCGTGAGACCCTGTTTAACTGGCTGATGACAGATTGTCCCGGAGCCAGCGTTCTCGACTGCTTCGCGGGTAGTGGTGCGCTTGGATTTGAAGCCCTATCACGCGAAGCAAAACAACTGACGATGATCGAGAAAAATCCTGTCGCCTGCCGAAACCTGGGAGATCAGGCGAAGCGTCTGCAAACTGATCGGGTCACGCTGTTATGTGGCGATGCCGTTGATTTGATCGCGCAACTGGATAGCCAGTTTAGTCTTGTATTTATCGATCCCCCCTATGCCCTGCCACAGCTTCGACAGCGGGCACTGGCGAAGCTGATTTCGCGTCAGAGACTCGTCGACGGCGCGAAGATTTATTTTGAATGGCCTGTTGGAGAGCAGTTTGAATTGCCGGATTCGAGTTTGTTCTGGATGAAGCAGAAAATCGCCGGACGTGTCAATTATGCTGTAGCAGAATGGCGTCTAAGCGGCTAAACTGTCGAGATATTTTACCATTGATGGCTTCAATTATATTGAGCCAAACGAGAATTAGATGACCAAAATTGCGATCTACCCCGGGACATTCGATCCGGTAACCCGAGGGCATATCGATATATGCGAACGAGCGTTGAAGATGTTCGACCAGGTCGTAATTGGTGTTGCCGACAGCCTCGTCAAGGCGCCTTTTTTCGATATCGACGAGCGTACCGATATGCTGAAAACGGTGTTTAGGGAAAGTCCGAGGATATTGATCAAGCCATTTTCCGGCTTGTTGATTGATTTTGCCCGGGAATGCAATGCAGAAATAATTATTCGTGGACTACGCGCGATATCTGATTTTGAATATGAAGTGCAACTCGCCGGCATGAACCGATCACTGGCACCCGAAATAGAAACCGTATTCCTGACTGCGGCGCAACGCTACGCGTTCGTATCCTCAAGTTTAGTGCGCGAAATAGCGAGGCTGGAAGGTGATGTATCGGAGTTTCTTCATCCCGATGTTCTGCACAAATTGACCGCCAAGCTAAAATTGACAAAGTAATGAATCCGTTAATAGACAATAACTCTAGCAAGAGCGAAGCAAGATGGCATTAATGATCACAGATGAATGTATTAATTGTGATGTCTGCGAACCCGAGTGCCCGAACGACGCAATCTATCCGGGGGAAGAGATTTATGAGATTAACCCCGATTTATGCACCGAATGCGTTGGTCATTTTGAAACCTCGCAATGCGTCGAAGTCTGTCCGGTCGATTGTATCCCGTTCAACCCGAATCGACCTGAGACTCAGGACGAGTTAATGACCAAATATAAAATTCTCACCAGTAACGATAAATAGACTCGTAATGAGAAAATTGACTGTCATCGGGTCACTGTGTACTGGTGTTATTTTATATCTGGCACAATTCCTGAGTACGGCAAACGCGGCAGAGTTTGCCGTAGCATCGGCGCATCCGCTGGCGACAAAGGCCGGTATCGAGATTCTTGCCAACGGCGGCAATGCTTTTGATGCGGCCATTGCGGTGACCAGTACTTTAGCAGTGGTTGAGCCTTATTCTTCTGGTATTGGCGGTGGTGGTTTTTATTTACTGCACCAGCAAAAATTAAACCGTCAAGTCATGATAGACGCCCGTGAGCGCGCACCATTGAGGGCAACACGCGACTTCTACCTGGATGCCAATGGTGAGGTCGACCATGATCGTTCGATGAACGGCGCAACCTCGGCAGGTATCCCCGGCATTCCTGCGGCACTCGAACATTTGCAAAACAACTACGGGGCATTGTCCCTCGCGCAAACCCTGTCCAGTGCAATTGGCTACGCCGAAAATGGTTTTAAGGTCGATGAGAAATATCGGCGTTTCGCAAAATTCCGCCTGCCAGTCATTCGGCGTTTTGAATCCAGCCAAAAGGCGCTATTGCATAATGGTGAAATTCCGGTTCTCAATAGCCTGCTAAAACAGCCCGATCTGGCAAGCACCCTGCGTAGGATGGCGATCGAGGGGGCGGATGGGTTTTATCGGGGAGACATTGCGCAAAAACTAGTTTCCAGTGTGCAGTCAAACGGAGGCGTCTGGTCATTACAGGATTTGATTCAATACCAGGTAGTCGAGCGCGATCCGGTACGATTTCACTTTGCTTCGGCCGACTTTGTCACAGCGAGTCTGCCGTCGTCGGGTGGTGTAGTACTGGCCAGTATTTTTAATATGCTCGATGCTTTAAATTACCAGCAGGCCGATGATACCCGGAAAATACATATACTGGTGGAGGCGATGCGCAGAGCGTATCGTGATCGGGCGGTTTATCTCGGAGATTTGGACTATATCGATATCCCGCTGCAAAAGTTGACCAGTAAGGCTTATGCCGTGTCGGAGGCGCTGGGCATATCCCTGAATAAGGCGAGTCGCAGTGCAGATATCGGCAAGGTGGGTGAAGAAATAGGTGGTAATGACACGACCCATTTTTCCATTATCGACCAACAGGGCAATATGGTCGCCGCCACCCTGTCGGTCAATTATCCGTTTGGATCGGGCCTGGTCGCCGAAGGCACGGGCGTATTACTTAATGACGAAATGGACGATTTTTCCGCCAAACCCGGGGTGCCAAATGCCTACGGACTACTGGGAAGTACGGCGAATGCGATTCAACCCGGAAAGCGCATGCTGTCAAGCATGACACCAGCATTCGTGCATACGCCGGATAGAAGTTTGATCTCCGGTACACCCGGCGGAAGTCGTATTATCACCATGCAATTACTGGGTATGCTCGAATTTCTGCGTGGCGCCAATGCCGATGATATTGTCTCTCTGCCGAGATTCCACCATCAATATTTCCCCGATCAGATATCGTTTGAAGACAATACTTTCGATCAGGCCACGCAAGATAGGTTACAGGGCCTCGGTCACGAACTGAAACCAATGTCTTACCGCTACGGTAATATGCAAACCATTGTTGTCGACCGCAAAACCGGCAAGCTCGATGCTGCTTCGGATCCGCGCGGCATCGGATCGGCAGTGGTGCGTAGTGACTAAATCGGGGTTTCCCGAGCGTGCCATCATAGGTTTTCATCAAGACGAAGAAGATCACTGGGTCGCCGATCTGGAATACTGCCATACCCGCCAAGTACGACACGACCCGCCCTGGCAAAATCGTGAATGGGTTTTGACGCTGGAATCGCGGCGTGAGCGTATCGGATTTATGTATAAGGATGTACGGTATGCCGGTTTTGCAGGAGCAAAAAACCGGTTAAACTTGAGTGCAAAAACTGCGGTAATACTGTTGCGGGCTAGTCCGCATACCCCGGCATTTCACGGTCAAGCACCCGCTTCATTGCCTCAAAATACAAATCATCGCGTTGTCCTTTGTGCCGATCGTTTTCGTCTGGCGTTTGTACCTGTTTGATCACATGCGCCGGGATGGGTAGCAGGGACTGCCCGGTGCTCATCGCCAGAATTTGCGCCTTGCAGACGCGTTCCAACAGGTAGAGCATTCGATAGGCTTTTGAAATACTGTCTGCGGCGACCAGGACACCATGGTTTCTCAGGAACATAACCGGTTTATCTCCCAGTAGCCCGGCCAGGTGTTCACCTTCTTCGAGCGTATCGGCCGTGCCGCGATACTCATCTTCGTAAGCTATACGACCATCAAAAAAGGCCGATGTCTGACAGGCCGGAATTAACCGGTTATTGTCCAGCATATTCAGCGCCAGAGCCCAGGTCTGGTGAGTGTGCATGACTACGCGCGCACCGGCAATTCGATGCACCGGTGCATGAATGCATTGTGCCGATAACTCGACAATGTCTTCGCCATCCAGTGTATTGCCGGCTTCGTCAAAGGTAATCATATGGCTGGCGCGGGCCTCGGACCAATGCAGTCCGAAAGGCAAAACCAGATAACGATCCTGGTAACCGGGTGCTGTCACGGTAAAATGATTATCGATGCCTTCTTCGAGTTCGTGATATACCGCCAGCCGATGCGCAGCTGCCAGGTCAATTTTCGCCTGTGCAACCGGATTCATGGACTGGTTCGAGTCAAATGGATGAATCGTCATGTTGCCACCCGAGTTCGCATTTCTGAGGGACCTATCTTAACAAGAGTTCAATGGCTATAAAAACAGTTTTGGTTTTTGTCATAACTTAATACGACTACGACCATACACGTTTGATCGGTATCAGCAATTCGGTCTTAACCGAAAATAATGTCATCTACGGCTACGGCTAGGGCTTCCAGGATCGGCTCGGCAACGGCAAGAACCAGGTCGGGCGCATAATTACCGCCAGCCACGAAGGCGGCATTGATACCAGAGAGTATGGTAAATTGGGCGAAGTCACCAAAGCACGATTCAAGACTTGCCCCGGTGATTTTTCTTACCTCTTTCTACCCCACTGCTTCAGAGAGATAGCCTGTATAACCAGCTTTTTACCCGTCAATTACAGCCTTAAAATTGATGTCTGGGGTATGAGTGGCGAGTGGTTCTAAATACCGAAAGCTGTCGTTCAAAAATTATCGATCAACGGCCAACGCAGAAATTTCTGGGCCCAAACCGGGGTCAGATCACAATACTTGCTAATATAGGTTTGCCCGTTATTATCTAGCCTTTAATTGACATCAAAACCACAAAGTATAAAGGGGTCAATTGTGCAAGATTCTGGTGAATTATATAGCGGCCAATGTCAATGCGGAAACATTCGCTATCAGATTAATGGCAAACCGCTGACATTCTATGCCTGCCATTGTCGCGACTGTCAACAACAGTCGGCGAGCGCTTTTGGACTGTCGATGTGGGTGGCTTTTGAAGATTTCGAATTGCTCTCGGGCAAACTAAAAAATTGGTCGACTACTGCCGATGACGGTAGTGCCAAAAACTGCGCGTTCTGTCCTGAGTGTGGTACGCGGATTTACCACGCGGGCGATGATCCGGGTGAAGAAATCAGTCTGAAAGCGGGTTCTCTAGATAACATATCTCAGTTTAATCCGGTCGCGCATATCTGGACTAAACGCGCGCATCGCTGGCTTGATCTGGAAAATCGCGACACCCTTAATTACCCCGGCCAGCCAGATGACTATAGGGTGATAATTGAAGCGTGGACAAACCGATAAAACCGGGCTGTGATAAGGCCGCAAATTTCGATACTTACTTCTCTGCGATGATTTTTTCCCATGCGGCATCGGCTACGGCTTTGTATTCTTCGTAGTCACCGGCTAGCCAGCGTTGACGACCACGAGCAGCGTAGAAGCTATAGAGACGGTTACCAAAGATTTGCCAGTGCCTACCATCGGTTTTGAATAGACCCTCATCGAGACTCAGAGCATTCGCGCAAAAACCGTTGTAGGCTGGTGAATATTTCTCAGGGTTAGCAGCGAATAAATCGCGATCGGACTTGCTGGAGAATAACCAGCTAGCGCCTTTCCATTCGGCTTTCCAGGTTTTGTTACCCTGTATAGCCTTATTCGAAGCAATGCTATCAGGCCGGTGATAGGCGACGCTGTCGTGACCGCCAATAGCGAGGCCGGTGAGGAAATTCTTGCTCACTGGTTCTGTAGCCCTTAGGTTGAATGATATGATCATTAGTAGAATCAGGATTATCGCATTGCCTGTTAAGTGAGATTGCAAAGTTCTTTCCTCAGACATGGTTAGGGAAAATGGTGCCCGAATGCGGCAAATATTGCTTCATATACGCCCTTCTTAAACCTGGTAGTGTTTTCAATTAGCCACTTAGGTTCGACCCATTCCATGCATTTAAATTCCTTGTCGATAGTTTGCGTTGCATCGGGTGCTGCGCCGTTATATTCGAGTAAAAACCATTTCTGGCGTTGACCGATATAAACGCCACCGTCTTTTTCCAGCGGATGTCGAAAACGATAGCTCAGCCATTCGTGATGCTCTGCAATGAATCGAGTGTCCTCGAACAAAATACTGGTCTCTTCGACTAGCTCACGCTTCATCGCCTGTAGAGGTGATTCTCCAGTATCGATGCCACCCTGGGGCATCATCCACTCATGTTCGTAGTGAAATGCTTCCCCGGCTATAACCTGATGATCCCTGTTTACCAGCATGATGCCGACGTTTGCGCGGTAGTCTGGGTCATCAACAATGTTATAGGGTTTATTCATATTAATAGTTTAGCCCGTAGTGGCGCCCAGGTTTCAACCCAGGAAACGCAGTTGGGCGCGAAAAAGACGCGTACCAAAAGTAGGCGCTTTAGGCGAGTTATTGGCGTGCATAGTGAAACCAAATAATTCGTAGTCACCTTATTGGTGATGAGAAGTTATTTGGTTTTGCTAGGTGCGTCAAGAGCTCGCTTAAAAGCGCCTACTTTTGGTGCGTGGACTTTCGTGATCCGACTGCGTTTCCTAGGATCACAGATGTTATGATTAATACGATCCAATTTAAAGAGTAAGCGATGCCCTGTAATACAGTAAAAGAGAACCAACGCAGAAATCCGCTAAAAGATGGGGATCAGGTATGGCTGTTTGGCTATGGTTCTCTAATTTACCTTGTTGATTTTCCGTATCTGGAATCTAATCCAGCCGGTATCCGTGGCTGGAGCCGACGTTTCTGGCAGGGGTCACACGATCATCGCGGCACCGAAGAGAATCCCGGTCGCGTCGTCACCCTGATTGAAGAACCGGATGCGGTTTGTGGTGGCGTCGCGTTTCTGGTCGAAGGATCGGTTTTCGAACAACTCGATGAGCGCGAAAAAAATGGTTATCTGCGGATAGCTACTGAGATGACCTTCAACGATGGATCGCATGACGAGGGACTGGTTTATATCGCCACTGCGGATAATGAAGCCTGGTTGGG
>CAXMRQ010000016.1:0-4212 GCA_964196115.1 uncultured Gammaproteobacteria bacterium | reverse complement strand
GCTCATCATCGGCGATGCTGAAAGTTACTTCCGGGATTTCGAACTGTTTATCTTCAGGTGCCGATTCAGCCGAGAGCCCGACATCAGATTCAGGCGCTTCATCTTCATAGGTGGCAGCATATAGATTAGTACTGACAACTAGTGAGATCAAACAGATAAGACAAAACTTATTTATGATCCCGCGATTTAGAATATTATTTTCGATTTAATTTAATCCAAAATTATTCTTATTCTACCTCCATCTTGATTAATGGAGGTATCTGTTTTTCATCGATAACCCTGATTGCTAATACCGAACCCTGATCAGGGTAAAATGCTAAATAATCTATTTAACACCAATGTTCCATAAGCCTGTGTCTTTTAGCGCGGTTGTACATTGACTACCCAGTTTGGCTTCATTCTGTACGAGACAACTCACTATACGACCGTCACCAGGCACGACATCAAGGCAGAACTTGTCAGCATCGGCTTCACAGGCCTTAATAGAGTAGTCTATTGCCATCATACCAGCCTCTAAAGTCATAGCCGCTTCAACAATGCCGAGCGAGCACGCCGTGGATAGATTGTCCTCATAAGCCATCAGGCACATAAAAGATTTTCGACTATTTAGGGGCAGACCGGGGCAGAGTAGAGCGGCATCCGCTTCGCAACCTCTGACTTCAATGTTCACTATAAGGGTGCTGTTGGATAGTTTATCAGCCAGTTTTTCGCCTTCAGCCATGGCTGCGCCGGAAATAAACATCATCGCCAGGATAAGTGTCGATACTATTCTAATCATATTCATTTTATGGATTCTCTTGTTGGTAAGTATTTAAGCGAGATTGATCAATAGAGGTGGGCCTTAATACGGTTTTGCCTCATTTTGAAATCGAACGGAACTATACAGCAATCGTAATTAGCTGAATAGCGGCGCTTTTTTAAAGACCCGTTTCATCGGTAACTCAGCGTGTCAGCCAGTAAGTTGCTCCCGGCAGGTCCAGTATGCTAAAGGTCAGAAACCAGGTGTTGTCGAAGTCACTAAAATCACGTGCCCCCAGCCCCATACGCAGGCGATCTTTCAGAAAGCTCACATGAATATCACCGCCAAAGGTATTTTGCTCACCGATTATGGGTTGGTCCCAGGAATGGTACAAAGTGGGGGTAAATCCGACACTCGAGATCGTGGCGGACTCGGTGCGGTGTATATATCCAAATCCGAGGCCGAAATAATTTTCTCGCCTTTCGTCAGAGCTGGATCGAAACAAGCCGCCTGCGAATCCAAGGCTCGCACGTAAATTCAGCAGGTTGTTACTCGATATCGCCATGGTGGGCTGCCAGGTTGCAAGTATGTCTCCCTCCAAAATATCGAAGCTGACTTCGTAAGGCATGATATTACGCCAGACCCAGTCTTCAGGTGCGGTCGAAGGAGAAAAAGTGAACCCGGGATATTTGTATGTGGCACTTTGCAGTAGATGTGCAGTAGCCCCCATGAGTGGTGTATAGGAAAGTTTTCGAAGGCCCGGATCCGGTTCGCGTTCGGCAAATATATTGGCCGCCTGGCGTTCCAGGTAAACCAGACGAGCGGAAATACGCCGGGTCATTTCAGTCTCCCAGGTGTCGGGGTCATCTATGATCTGCGCCAGCAGTGGCTCGGTTCCGTCCTCTGAGCTAGTTGGGGTGAAGTTCTCTGCCTTCAGGTATGCGAAAAAGTTGTCTTCCGGGGCAAAAAACCCCTTGCTTCCTTTTATACTCTTTTCCCCCGCTTCGAGTGCCGTTGCCAGGCCATCATGGATAATCTGCATGTCGCGATCCACAGGAAGTAAGGGCGAATAAGAGAATTCGAACCCGTCGTTGTTGGTGAACTCTTGCGCAGCGATGCGAGCGAATACATAACGGCCACGTGAGTCATCACCAACGCCTACCGCATCGTAGAATTGTCTTCCCGTCCGATTGGCGCATCGGCGGAATTCTTTCGCCTGTCGTTTCGGTGGATACTGCAAGCTACAGAGGCCGTTGGTAACCATAACAATGGCGTCATACACGCCCACATAATAATCATACTCCCGGAATTTGTAGTCGAGGAATGAACCAAAAGCGCTGAGTAGAGTCCCGGTTATCGGGGCGCCACGGCTTGAGACTCGTAATGAACGATCATCATGAATCGATTGACGCGATCGGCCGATGCTTTCATACAATCTGTCATCGGCCATTTTCAGGCGTTTGATGATTAACATCAAAGCGTCGGCCATCGCATTGCGATATTGGCTGATTTCAAGTCGGCATTCGATACGGGACCCAGAATTGCCATCCACAGTCGACTGCGAGCAACTATTCGCGATCCCGGCCTTCACCAGCCGTGCCGGTGAGTACGGCGGCAAGATTTCGGGTTTGACCCTGTCGTAAGCAATTTCAAGCAAACGCCCCGCCCTGCGAATTGCATCGGCGCAAGTGACGGGCTTATCGAAATACGGCAACTCCTTCCTACAATCGAAATCCGCATGTTCCTCGTTGACAATTTCCGCCAATTGGTAAGCCAACTGCGAAAGGTTGTGTCTCCAGTTCTCGCTGGTAGTTTCGCGATACAACTCATACCTCCTGGCCGTACCGTAAGCGCCCACCAGCATTTTGCTTTCGGAGAACAGGCTGAAGTCCATGATAAGGCAGGCATCGGGCGGATTGTTCGAGGCGCAGGCCCGGTTGTCGGGTGGATCGGGGGTTTCGTATCGAAGGCGGTTCGGGTCGATGTAAAGGTAGTTGACCGGCAGGGGACTTTTCAAGGCTCTGAAATTGAATTCTGACAATGTCCGGGCTAGTCCGACAGGCAGATTGTCGAACAAACCGCCATCGGCAAATACCGCCTCGTCGAGCTCATACCCAATTGGACACACCAAATCGCTATCGGATTGCTTCGATGGGGATTCCGGTGGGGTGTCGCCCCGGCGCACCTCGAGACGGCAGTATTGCAGCCGCCTGCGGCCGAATGCTGCAGGAAAGGCGCTGGTCGCAGCAGCGACCTCGATGATGCTGTTATCGGGAATGGAAAACTCAGGCGCTTTGCGGGGGCGTGGCATCAGTATCATCGCCGGGTCGCCGGAAAGCCTGGGATAGTCCGACGGGTCAAAGAAGTACTTAACCGTGCCATCTTTCTGTACACGCAACTCGAAAGGGATGTAAAAGCGCTGGTTTTGTATCTCGATATCATCGACCATCAATGTCAATGGTTCGACTCGTGTCACGGTAACGCCCAGCGGCACTTTGCAGCCACTGCGATAAGCAGGCTTGTTCCACTGATCCAACAGATCGCGAGCGGAAGCAAAATAATCTCTGCGTGAAAGTAAGGCGTCATCCGGTAAATAAATATTCGAATCCGGCTGAGGGGGTAAGAGTGCATTAATATCCAGTCTAAGCCAGGTGTCGCGGAATACATTTTTGTCGATTCGACTTGCAAGCCCACCCTGGGTTTCTGGACGAGAACACCAGGTTAAGCCGGAAAGTATTGAATTGATGCCACCGGCGGAGGCGCCCGCGACACTGGTTAACTCCAATGGCCGAATTTGGCCGCCGCTCAGGGTGTGTAAATCTTCGCTCTCTCGTATCAGTTTGAGGATAGCCCAGTTGAGACCGGCTTCGTATGCGCCTTTGCTGGCGCCTCCGCTGATTGCGATCGAGACGCGCTGACGCTCGATTGGTTCTTCAGCACTGACAATTCCAGGCATCAGATTGGCGCCGATGACGATGGCCATCAGTATCCCGGGTAAACGATTCATCCGATAAACTCTCTTTGATAAGCCGCCGATGATCCAATGCGGGTATTAATCTCATTGCCTCCGGTTAACTAACTGTACCTGGCATTACCCACATACAAAATAACGGCTGGTTTACCTGGCAAACGGTCGTCCATCTAAAGATGGTTCCTTTAGAGTTGGTTAGTCCGTCAGATACTAGCGCGAAATACTATGGGAGACCAATGATCTAAAAAAACAGGGGCACAATATCTGTTTCAATCATCACCTGATAAGGTAGTGGTAATGCTGGCAAAATCAGTATTTTGCCCCTTTAGTTAACAATAGGGCTTTCACTGTTTATGCTAATTTGATAATGTTCGTGCCTTGATTCATGGGGTCGGGGACGTGAGCATCTTGGAGCTTCCAGGGGTACCGCAATACGACCTTCCTAAAAAAAATGAAAAGTTAAAGGAGATAAAGATGTTTTTGAATCTGAAATCAAAAAACT
>CAXMRQ010000015.1:0-26679 GCA_964196115.1 uncultured Gammaproteobacteria bacterium | reverse complement strand
TTGTTAGCCTCACTGCTGGCTATTTTACAGGAACGTTTACCGCAGTTTGCACAGTGGCGCGCGCTCGGTGTGCGCTACAGCGAACAACTGCTAGTGATGGCCTGTCCGTTGCTTATCTTCGTCGGCGTTGCCTGGCTACTGGCGATTCCGCTCGGAGCACTGCTGAGCTGGATTTTAATTCACAAACTGAACATCGTCAGTTTTGGCTGGAGCATGCCGATGCGCTGGCAAATGGCACCCGCCTGGGAACTGGGCATGCTAGTGATCGCGGTTGTAGTTTTTACCTTATTACTCACCGTGATTCAACTACGCCGCCGATTACCCGAAGCGCTCGCTAGACTGGGGGTGCTGACATGAGAACTACGATTTTCGCAGTTATTTGGTTACTGACTTCCAGTGAAAGCTGGTCGCAGGAGGCTTACCAGGTTTTACGTGGCGACGCTCAGGGATTCGCCGAGGTCATCCGCGGTAAGCCGCTGGTGTTTCCACGAGACCATGCGCCGCATCCCGATTTTCGCATCGAGTGGTGGTATATAACTGCGAATTTACAGGACGACCGAGCTCGCCAATGGGGCTTGCAGTGGACACTTTTTCGGCAGGCTTTAAATCCTGAAACTAAAACCGAAGGCTGGGACAGCAATCAAATCTGGATGGCGCATGCAGCGATTAGCGCACCCGAAGGGCATCGCTTCGAACAGCGTTTTGCGCGTGGTGGAATCGGGCAGGCTGGGGTGCGCGATATTTCTATTGATGGTTATTTCGAAGCCTGGCTGGATGACTGGCAGTGGCGATCTGAAGGCAGAGATGTTTTCCCCTCACGTCTTAAATTCAGCGTTGGCGAAACTCAAATCGATATGCAGCTTGAAAGTGATGCCGACTGGGTATTGCACGATGATCGCGGTTATAGCCAGAAGTCGGCACTTGGACAGGCCAGTTACTATTACAGTCAGCCGGATATTCGAATTAGTGGCAGTGCCCAAATTGACGGAGATAATATCGGCCTTTCGGGCTCGGCCTGGCTCGACAGAGAATGGAGTTCACAGGCTTTGGCACAAAATCAGCACGGCTGGGACTGGTTTGCGCTTCACTTCGACGATGGCACCAAGCTTATGCTTTATCGCCTACGCAGCGAGGGTGCCGAAGACTGGTTAAGCGGTAGCTGGATTGGCAAGGACGGCGTAAAAAAACATTTAAGCCACGATCAGATCGAAATGACACCCACTGCGATACGATCAGTTTCTATCGAAAAAAATCAGCAGATAAAGTTACCGCTCGAATGGAATATAAAGCTGCCCGGGCTCGACCGTGAATGGCGTGTTAAACCGCTTTACGACAAACAATGGATGGCGACCCGGTTTGCTTATTGGGAAGGCGTTGTTTTAGTCGAAGATACTGAGGGTCGGCCCTCGGGCGTCGGTTACATGGAATTAACCGGGTATAAGTAATAAATACTGTAGGATCGAATAAATTCGACCGGTTTTATTCCATTAACAATTGGGGCCTGATAATAAATAGTCGCACAATAAATTCGGCCCTACCGATAAAACAATCGTTATAATGTGCGAAAACCTGTAGCCCGAGAACTCCATATGACAGCCATTTGCGATATCAAAGACCTGCAAAAACTCGCACAGGCGCGTGTACCCCGCATGTTTTACGAATACGCCGATTCGGGATCCTGGACTGAATCCACCTACCGTGATAATGAAAGCGATTTTAACAATATTAAATTGCGCCAACGGGTAGCGGTGGATATTACCGAGCGCTCGGTGGAAACAATGATGATTGGACAACCGGTAAAAATGCCAGTCGCGCTCGCCCCGGTTGGACTGACCGGCATGCAGCACGCCGATGGTGAGATTAAAGCAGCAAAAGCCGCCGAAAAATTCGGTGTGCCCTTCACCCTGTCGACCATGAGTATTTGCTCGATTGAAGACGTAGCGGCAAATACCAGCAAACCTTTCTGGTTTCAATTATATGTGATGCGTGATCGCGATTTTATCGGGCGTTTGATCGACCGCGCTAAAGACGCCGGTTGCAGCGCTTTAATGTTAACCCTCGATCTGCAAATTCTCGGGCAACGCCACAAAGACATCCGTAACGGTCTGAGCGCCCCACCCAAATTTACCCTCAACGCGATGATGCAGGTGCTGAGTCGGCCACGCTGGTGCCTGAACATGCTGACTACGCGCCGACATAGTTTCGGTAATATCGTCGGCCACGCCAAAGGTGTCGGTGATCTGTCATCTTTATCATCCTGGACCGCCGAGCAGTTCGATCCTAAATTAGACTGGAGCGATATCGACTGGATTCGCGAGCGTTGGGGCGGAAAGCTAATCCTCAAGGGTATTCTCGATCCCGAGGATGCGAAGATGGCGGCCAAAACCGGTGCTGACGCGATCATTGTCTCGAACCATGGTGGGCGTCAACTTGACGGTGCGCAGTCCTCGATCTCGGCATTACCGGCCATTATCGATGCTGTTGGCAAGGATATCGAAGTTCATTTTGATGGTGGTATTCGCAGCGGCCAGGATGTTTTGAAGGCCATCTGCCTGGGGGCGAAAAGTACTTATATCGGGCGTGCATTTATCTATGGCCTGGGTGCCTACGGCGAAGCTGGAGTGAGTCAGGCGCTGGATATAATTTACCGCGAACTAGATACGACGATGGCGTTGTGTGGAGAAAGATTATTAACGAATTTGGGGCACCATAATCTGCTGGATCCGCCTGGGTGATTTGACTCTTAATTTGATATTTATCCTGTAGGGTCGAATTTATTCGACCTTTTGGGATGGCCGAATAAATTCGGCCCTACACAGATGATTCATTCAACTTTTATCAATATCGCGTTGTCGCAATTCCATACGACGCACTTTACCGGTCGTGGTCATCGGTAATTCATCGATGAACTCGATTTCACGCGGATATTCGTGAGCGGACAGTCTTTCACGTACCGAAGTCTGGATTTCCGATGCCAGGGCATCATCCGCCTGGTAACCCTGGCTCAGTACGATATAAGCCTTGACAATTTGCCCGCGCAATTCATCCGGCTTTCCCACCACGGCTGTTTGCAGCACCGCTGGATGTTTCATCAACGAGTCTTCAATCTCACCCGGACCGATGCGATAACCAGCACTGCTGATCACGTCGTCCTTACGCCCGACAAACCAGAGAAATCCATCTTCATCGCGATAACCCACATCGCCGGTGCTAAACCAGTTATTGGTGATTTTGGCTTTTGTTGCAGCCTCGTTATTCCAGTAGCCAAGAAACATTACCGGGTCATCGCAGCATGCGGCAAGTTCGCCCTGCTCGCCAACCGCTAGTACCTGCCCTTCGTCATCAATGACATCGACGAGGTGGCCGGGGTATGGCTTTCCCATCGAACCAGGCTTGGGCGTCATGATTGCTGAACAGTTTCCGACTAGATAATTAAATTCAGTCTGTCCCCACATTTCATTTATGGTCAGACCGAGCGCCTCCTCACCCCAGCGAATCAATTCTTCGCCGACCTGCTCTCCAGCACTCATTACTGCACGTAATTGCAGCGAATATTTTTGCTTCAGATTGCCCACCGAACGCAACATTTTTAATGCAGTGGGCGGGATAAATGCATTGGTCACCGAATATTTTCCGATCAGCTGACTAACGTGTTCGGGATCAAAGCGACGACTCTCGTAGGCCAGAACCGGCACGCCATAATTTAGACTCGGTAGCAGCGCATCCCATAACCCACCAGTCCATGCCCAGTCAGCTGGAGTCCAGAATAAGTCACCTTTTTGCGGAAAGAAATTTTGCGACATTTCGAATCCACTGAAATTTCCGATCACCGCTCGATGCGCAACCAGAGCCCCTTTAGGCGGGCCGGTTGTTCCCGACGTATAGATCAAACAGGCTGGATCGTCTGCCAGGGTGTCGACCATTTCGATATCGCTTGCAGTTCGCTCCAGCAGGTTCCAGAACTCCTGCGACATTTCTCCAGTATTGCAGCCGATCAAGGTTTGCAAATCGGGTAGTTCGGATAACATTTCTCGTAACGTTTCGTATTTACTACCATCGGTGATGACTACTTTTGAACCACTATCACGTAATCGATATTCAAGTGCTTCGGGGCCAAATAATATCGCCAGCGGCAAGGCAATCGCGCCCAGTTTGTAAATTGCGAGATGCGCGATGACTGTCTCAATACGTTGTGACAATACAATTGCCACCCGGTCACCACGCTCAACTCCCAGACCTTTTAATGCATTGGCAAACTGGTCTGACAATTGTTTCAACTGACCAAAGCTATACTTCGCAGTCCCGCCCGTTAAATTTTCATAATAAACTGCAATTTGATCAGGATCAGATTGATGACGCTCGCAAACCTGATAAGAAATATTCAGATGCTCTGGAATTGACCAGTGAAAACTGTCATATATCCGGTCGAAACTGGTAATCCTGGGGTCTATTAGTTGCACCTGTACTCCACACGTAATGAGAGGATTTTCACCGTCGAAAGCGGCATAAACGGGTAAATATGTCGCAGTATTGCATCATATCTGGCCTGAAACTGGTACAAACTTGGAATTTTTTACTATATATACTTAAAGTTGTACGGTTCGAACCAGTGAATATACCCTGAAATCTGGACTCCGGATTTTAGACCTGGCCTGGTAAAATTGGTGTAGACTAGGCGCAGTTTTCGAAAAATATAGAGCCCATACAAGGGTTTTGACTTACAAGTTAATGTAACTAGTGAAACGGAGAACTATGAAACTCGCAATCGCTGAATCTAGATCCACGATCCATAGTCTCTCAAATCATCTCATTTCATCTGAGGTAGCGTCATGAATAATTTCGACGAATGGTCGCAAATAATTTCCAAATTTCTCAAAGCAGAAGCTGATTTACTGACCAGTGTCACGAAACACGATATTGCGGCGGACTCGACAAGAGCAGCTTTCATTCGCGGTGTATTAGAACCATTTTTGCCAAGCAGTTATGCAATAGGTTCCGGCCGGGTGATCGATTCGACCGGGAATAGCTCTGATAAAATTGACATTGTGATCTACCGACGTGACTTCCCACGCCTGAACCTGCCGGGTAGCTCAGATGTATTTCTGTATGAAAGCGTACTGGCAACCATTGAGGTACGAACAAAATTAATTCGCAAGACTTTGTTCGAAGCCCTGGATACCTGCGCATCGATTGCAAATCTGAATCCTGATATAGACCCAAAGGTGCTAAAAAATATCGCCGCACAAAATAAATTGGCACTGAACAATCAAAACAAATATGTTCACCAACACCCCCTGTTAACCGACAGATTCAATTTGATTGGGCGCCCGCCCAGCTTTATCTACGGTTTTAACGGCTTTCAAACCAGCCCGAGTCAACTAAACGATAACATCAATATCTGGCTGGATGCGCGTCAAGAGAATAATCAGCAAGTCGACTTAAATTCATTTCCCGCAGTTATCGCTACACAGGGATGTATTGGTTGGCGTAACGCTGCGCCTTTATCTGCTAACAGTAACCACCTGTTCGGAATTGGGGCTGATGCCGCTCCTATTAGACTCATTGTATTGCAACTTTTGCATCAGTTAAACCGACGACTAAAAGTCACGCCGGATGGCCAGGGTTTAAAACCCAATGTCAATGCTTACCTTAGTAAAATGGCGCCGCCTGAAATTCTGCACACCATAGGCAAGGCCACAAACATGACGGGAAGCACCGTAAAAGCACAGATGCCAGCACCAGAAATTAAAAAAGAAAAGACTGTCACTCCTGTAGCGAAAAAACCTGTTGCTGCCAGGCCTCAGCCAACCACTGAGTCGCAGCCAGCTACTGCATCGAAAGCCACTACTGAGGTCAATCCAGCGGTTGTCTCAAAACCGACTCCTACGCCAAAAGTTGCTGCTGAACCCATGCCTGTAGCCACATCAAAAGCAGCGGCTGAAGCAAAACCAGCCACTAAATCGAAACCATCGACTGAAACCGATTCTTTGTTTGACACTAAACCCGTATTCGACTCAGGGCCATTTACTCAGTCGGCCGCAAGCCCAGAAGCTGTAGCCGCGCCTGAAACCAAAGCCAGCGCTATTCCAAAACCTTCGATAGGTTCGATGTATCATGCAGATCCAACCCTGACAGAAATGCCGATCCCCGATGCTAACCTGGTTCCAGAATCGAAGCCGGAGCCAGAGTCAGAATCCTTTATAGAGACAACTCCTGTTTCCCAGCCATTAAAAACAGCAGCTGTAAAGAAATCGGCGCCCGAGCCAGAACCAGATTCAGAACCTTTTATACAGACAATGCGGATACCTGGATCCGGTTCAAAACCATCTCCTGAACCGAAACCACTGGCGGTTGAAGATAAAACGGACTTCGAAATTAAGGCTGATGACCCGTTTTTACAAACAGTGCGTATACCTGCATCTGCTATGCCCTCTTCCGAGTCACAGTCGGATCCATTTAGCAAAACTATTCCAGGCTTGCAAAACCCCCCAAAGTCAGTGCATTAGACCAGTAGGCACATCGCCCTAATTCGCGATTAGGGCAGTTTTAGTAATTCCTGTTGAATTCTGCGCAGCCTGATTGCGTGATTAGAAAATATCCATTCCACACCCCGATTCAATTCGCGGTAAAAACAAAAGCGAGAACGCACAAATCCTGTACCCGTCTTTTGATTGCCAGCAACATGTTTGCGAACCGTACTATCACTGATTATCAGATACTGCCCACTGATTCCAGCATATTTTTCCG
Organism: uncultured Gammaproteobacteria bacterium; assembly: GCA_964196115.1. Classification (GTDB taxonomy): domain Bacteria; phylum Pseudomonadota; class Gammaproteobacteria. The sequence goes on along the minus strand of CAXMRQ010000015.1, from coordinate 19,932 downwards.
CTAGCGCTATTGCACTAAACTCGTGAATATTAAGTTCAGCGACAGCAAGCAGGGCCAGGCCAGGAAGGAAACTAACCAGTTCAAACAGGCTCGGGGCGAGCGCAAGAATATGAAAATCCTTACCCGCTTCAAGCGCAGAAAATATTGCCATGAGTCGCGCTTGCTGGTATCGAAGATCAGGGAAGATCTCTTGTTTTATCTCGGCCATCAAATGAATTTTTTTGCCATATCGCCGAACAACTTGCTCGAGACTGGGTATTTCTGGAACTGAAGTTTGCAACTCCGCCAACGTCACCTTACTAACCTCAATCATCGAACCAAATACACGCCAACAGTCAGAATCGTGAATTACCACGGGCTGTAGATCTTTAGTCCAGTGAATATCAAATTCAATGCCCCAGATACCCTGATCCAGTATCCGATCGAAGGCAGCTATGGTGTTTTCTTTTACGCGCTTATTATCATGCTCGCCACGATGGGAAACTATTTTGCAATTGAGCAGGGCCGACTTTTGTGGACGAGGTCGGGGAATTACGGCATATACAACGTCCACTATAAATTGCAACAGACCTTCAATATGGTGTCTGGTAATCATGGCCTATCTATAACCAAAAAGATTGTTCAACGATAATATAAATCCGGCCTGTAAGCGATATCCTACAAAGCCTCCGGTCATGCACTATATTCAAATGTCCATTGATCCGGCATAATGGCGTTGAAGTTACGGATCAGGGAGGTAAGCATGGGGCATCGTCAAGTTGCTGATTATCCAGTTACCAGCAGTCATCTGTTAAACAAACTGTCTTTGTCTATCGATAAAAAATTACTGGTTCGAAAAATAATCAATGTCTATGCCAGGATACGAAAAATTGAATCCATTGCCGGACCCTCTAAAGAATCGCAACTTCTGCGCCAGAAAATTACCAGACTTCAAATCCAGCTAGCCTATACCCGAAGTTTGGCGATTAAGTAACGATACCCAGGGAGTCTGTCGGACTCCTGGCAAACGCCACAACTAAATCTTCCAGTACTGATCCACAATCCTGCTCGATTTTTATGCTCAACATAGCGTCTGCCCGCGTCACACCACGATTAATCGCGATAATCGGAACCTGCCTTTCATGTGCACGACGCACAAAACGATAACCCGAATAAACCATCAAAGATGAGCCGATAATCAACATCGCATCGGCAGCGTCGACAGCACTGAGACAGGTTTTAACGCGCTCGGCAGGAACATTCTCCCCGTAAAACACCACATCCGGCTTTAATATTCCTTCACAGGATTCACACTGCGGTATTTCGATTTGCGATAAATCGATCTGCTCCAGGTGGGCATCACCATCAGGCGCTAACACCGAAGCGAGATTTTCCAGCAGTGGATTATTCTGTATCAAAAAATGCTGAACCTTGTCTCGGGAAACCCTGTTGCCGCAATCGAGACAGACCACCTCATCGAGTGACCCATGCAAATCGATTACCCGGCTACTGCCCGCTCGCTGGTGCAACTGATCGACATTTTGAGTGATTAAAAGCGACAACCTGCCGAGTGCCTCGAGCTGTGCCAAAGCGATATGCGCCTTACCAGGCCGTGCTGCTTTAAATCGTATTCTAGCGACTGCTGAACGTGCCCAATAATGTCTCCGCGAATAATCGCTAGCGATAAAATCCTGGAATTGCATCGGCCGACTATGCTTCCAGGCTCCGGATTCATCACGATAGTCGGGAATCCCGGAGGCGGTGCTCACACCTGCCCCGGTTAGCGCTACGACATTTCGATGGTCTTCAAAAAAATCAATTAACGCGGGATACATTATACAAGGATGTAAAAATCGGTTTTTACTGCCTGTTAACTGTCACTAACAACATACTGTAGTATCTCAACCACTTGCGCGGGTGTTTGAGCCCAGGCCATTGCCGAGGCATCGACTTCTTTTAACGGGTGAATAATGTCTTCATCATGCAGAGTAATATAAGGCTTTCCCAGAGCTGCACATTGTCCTGCATCAAATGCTGCATTCCACTGCTTATATTTATCGCCAAACCGCACCACAGCGATATCGCATTTTTCGATCATTGTTTTAGTTCTTATGCTATTCACCTTCGACGACTTGTGATCACGCCAGAAACTATTTGATTCGGCTCCCAGCATGTCGCCAGCCGCATCGCTTGCCTCGTGATCGGTAACCGCCGAGGTAAATGTCACCGGCAAACTTAGCGACGCGGAACCCTGCATAATCTGCTCGCGCCAGTCGCTGTGAATTTCACCTGATAAGTAGACTGTCCAGTTCATTGTTAACCTCTAATATTTATTTATCAAATTAAGATACGGAAGCTCGCCATTTTCGCACATTCACCACAGCACTTTATAGTGGCCAGAAGTAAAGAATGGCAGGCACCGATATCACTACAACCAGAATTTCAAGTGGCAGGCCCATACGCCAGTAGTCACCGAAGCGATAACCACCTGGACCCATGATTATGGTATTGTTTTTGTGCCCTATCGGCGTCAGAAAAGCGCAGGAGGCCGCCACCGCGACACCCATCAGAAAAGGATCCGGGGCAACACCGATTGCATTCGCGACATTGAGCCCGATCGGCGCGGCAATTAGTGCTGTTGCGACATTATTGAGGAAATCGGACAGTGTCATGGTAACCATCACTAATACGGTGAGGATCGCCCAGTGCGGCCAGCCTTCGGTCTGCGATACAATCAGCTGTGCTATCAGTTGGGTGCCACCCGAGTTTTCCAGTGCAACCCCCAACGGAATTAACGAGGCCAGCAAGACAATTACCTTCCACTCGACGCTTTCGTATACTTCACGGCCGGAAACAATGCCGAGTACCGCAAAGGCAATCACACAACTGGCTAGCGCGACAGGCAGGTAAAGCAAACCACTCACCGACAGCGCTATGGCGCCAAGAAATAGACCGATAGCCAGTGCAGCTTTTTTGCGTTGGATTACCGCATGCTTTCGATCCGCCAATGGCAGTACACCCAGCCAGTTAATCACTTCGTCGAGACGTTCCTGCGGCCCAAGCAGGAGCAGCACATCGCCAGCCTTGATGGTGAGCTTACGCACGCGATCACGGAAGCGCTTGCCCTGCCTGGAAACACCAAGCAAGGTGATACCATGGCGAGCGAGCAAGCGCAGGTCGTAACTACAGCGACCGGTAATTCGCGATCCGTCAGGTACCATCGCCTCAGTCAGGGCTAGCGATGGACTGGTTAGCCCGACGTCGTGCTTCTCTTCACCGGCAAAACTAAGCCCGGCAGCGCCAAGAAATACCTCGATAGACTTAGGATCGCCTTCGACAACTATATGATCGCCCTTGCGAATTTCTTCATAACGCGCGAACCCAGGTAAACGCCTTCCGCGACGTACCAACCCGAGCACCGAGATATCATGCTCGTTTGCCAGCGCAGAAAGGTCGGTAACTCGAAGACCGATCGATTTGCAACCCTCTGGCACCAGTGCTTCGGCAACAAAATTCTCCGTGTCCTCGCTGCTGCGAATACGCGTCGCGCGTTCATGGGTGGGAATTAATCGCCAACCAATTAAAGCGACAAAAACAATTCCGGCAAAGGCGACACAAAGCCCGACCGGCGCAAAATCAAACATGCTATAGGCTTCACCCAATGCCCGCTCGCGATACTGGGCGATAACAATATTCGGCGGCGTGCCGATTAAGGTGATCATGCCGCCCAGAATGGTGGCAAACGAAAGCGGCATCAGGCTCAACGCCGCAGCACGTTTTGCCTTTTCGGCGGCTTCCATATCGAGCGACATTAATAATGCCAGCGCCGCGACATTATTAATCACCGCCGAGAGTGCGGCGCCAATCACCGACATGATGCCGATATGCAAGGGTAAGGGTCGATTGGAAGAAAGCACCAGACTGGCAATCATTTCCACAGCACCGGAATTGAGCAGGCCACGCGAAACAATAAGAACCAGGGCAATAATCACAACAGCCGGATGACCAAAGCCAGCAAAGGCTTCAACAGGGGTAATAAACCCACCGATCGCGGTGATTACCAGCGCGCCGAAAGCCACCAGGTCGTAGCGAATTCTGCCCCAGATCAGCAGTGCAAAAACCGCAGCGAATAAGGCGAAAAGAAATATCTGATCAGTTGTCATTCGTTATATATTGCCGAGGCTCTGATTCAAATCGGCAATTAAATCGTCAGGGTGTTCGATTCCAATCGACAGACGCAATAGGTTTTTCGGCACCTCGCTGTGAGGACCTTCAACCGAGGCGCGATGTTCGATCAGACTTTCGACCCCACCCAACGAAGTAGCTGGTACGAATAATTGAGTGCTACTGGCCACCTTCTTCGCCTCTTCCGCGCCACCTTTAACTAACAACGACATCATGCCACCAAATCCATTGACCATCTGGCGTCTGGCAATTTCGTGCTGTGGATGGCTTTCGAGGCCGGGATAAAGCACCCGCTCCAAAGCCGGATGATTTTCAAAATGCCGCGCTATCGCAAGCGCATTTTTTGAAGCCCGCTCGAAACGCAAAAATAAAGTGCGCATGCCGCGTAACAATAGCCATGCCTCGAATGGGCCAAGTACTCCACCAGTGAGCTTGCGCACCAGTTTAATCTCTTCCCAGCGCGAATCCAGCTCGCGGGTAACCACAATACCGGCCATGACGTCGCTGTGGCCGTTGAGATACTTGGTCGCCGAGTGAAAAACAATATCCGCACCGTGATCCAGAGCACGTGTCGTGACCGGTGGCGCAACCGTGCAATCGACCGCCAGAATAGCGCCAGCTTCGTGTGCAATTTCGGCGCTGGCAGCAATATCGATTACATCCCAGGTCGGATTAACCGGCGATTCAATCCACACAATACTGGTGCTCCCCGGTTTTAGCGCCCGCGTTAAATCACTTAAGTCGGTAGCGTCAAATAGCGTTAATCCAATATTTCTCTTTTCAGATATTCTACGCAGCCAGTCCTGCGCGCCGTGGTACATGATTTTTGGTGCGACAATATTCTCACCCGAATTAACCGTCTCGAAAATCGCGGCAATGCCGGCCATTCCAGAAGCAAAGCATTTTGCCTCGGCACCGCCATCGAGTGTCGCCGCCAGTTGCTCGACCAGGTCATAGGTCGGGTTTTGATAACGACTATAGGAATATTCGCCAATATACTCGTAGCTTTCGTCGCGAGCATAAGTAGTGGAAGGCTGGATGGGAGCCGATATACCACCCGATGCACGGTCGATGTAATGCCCGGCCTGAGCCATCAGTGATTCCATCGAATAGGGGGTTGAATTCGCCATCTGTTATTAACCTTTTACGAGTGCCAAACTTATTCTGCCAGCCACTATACCACCCGCCCGGCTGTTGACAAAAACCATCAAAATAACTCTATCATTCTGACAATAATGATTTATTCTGTCGCCACCATTGCAGTACAGATCAGAGGTATATTTCATGGCGTCTTCACCCTTTTCTATCGACAGTAGCAAACGCAAAATCGACCCATCAACCAGGCCTTCAAGAGCACTCAAACCCGACGGCACACCGGACGATAACGACCGCGTTGAAACTGGCCCGACTGCCCTGGCATTTGACGAATGGAAAGCACTTGGACTCGATATTCCACATCTCGATACAATGCGCGAATTTCGCCTGCAACGGCTCTGCGGCGAACTTCGTAGGCGTGACTACGGCGGTATTTTATTATTCGACCCATTGAATATTCGTTACGCTACCGATTCCACCAATATGCAACTCTGGACCTCGCACAATCCGGCGCGCGCCTGTTATGTTTCTGCCGATGGCTACATTGTCTTATGGGAGTTTCATAGTTGCGGCCATCTATCAGCTCACCTGCCATTAATTAAGGAACGTCGAACCGGCGCCGGATTTTTTTATTTCCTTTCGGGTGATCGAAGCGAGGAGCACGCGAAACTGTTTGCACAGGGTGTCGATGAAGTCATGCGTCAACAGGCTGGTAGTAATCGACGCCTCGCGATCGATAAAATAGAGGTTAGCGGCCTGCGGGCGCTTGAACAGCTGGGCCTTGAAACCTTCGATGGGCAGGAAGTGACCGAAATCGCTCGCGTAGTCAAAGGACCAGACGAAATCAAAGCCCTGTATTGCGCTACCGCTTCCTGCGAAGCGTCGATGGTGAAGATGCAGGAGGCAATTTACGCCGGGCAAAGCGAAAGCGATATCTGGGCGGTATTGCACGCGGAAAATATTCGTCGTGGTGGTGAATGGATAGAAACCCGCATCTGCTCTTCGGGTCCGCGAACCAATCCCTGGTTCCAGGAAGCCGGCCCACGCATCATCAGCGATGGTGAACTACTGGCACTGGATACCGATTTGATTGGCCCCTATGGCATGTCCTGCGATATCTCTCGCACCTGGCTGTGCGGTGATGTGGCGCCCAGCGCCGATCAGAAAAAACTGTATCAGGTAGCCTACGAACACATCATGACAAACCGCGAACTACTCAAACCGGGTGTCGGCTTTCGTGAACTCACCGAAAAGGGTCACCGCCTGCCCGAAGAATATCGCGCACAGCGCTATGGCGTGATGATGCACGGAGTCGGTTTGTGCGACGAATATCCTGCGATCTACTACCCTGAAGATATGGAACACAATACTTACGATGGCGTTGTCGAAGAAGGCATGGTATTTTGTGCCGAGGCATACATCGGTGCTGTCGACGGTGTAAACGGTGTCAAACTGGAAGACCAGGTAGTCATAACCGAAAACGGATTCGCAGAAATGTCGAAGTTTCCTTTCGAGGAAAAATTACTGCGCTAGCCCATCATCTGACTTATTATATTAACCCTATGATTGGATCACAGGACCCCCCGCCATACACCCTTATTAATGAGGCAGGCAAGGCTAAAGTATTGCTGGTCGCTGATCACGCCAGTAATACCATACCCAGGTGCCTCGACAATCTCGGACTCGAAGAAGCTACACTCGAACAGCATATCGCCTATGATATCGGCACCAAAAAGTTAATCCACCATCTCTCCGAGCATCTGGACGCCCCGGCGGTACTAGCGGGTTACTCGCGTCTGGTGGTCGATCTCAATCGCAGCCTGGAAGACCAAAGCGCGATGCCCGAAGTGAGCGACAATACAGTCATTCCGGGCAATCAAAACATGTCGCGCGAACATCGTAATCAACGCATACATCATTTCTATACACCCTATCGATCAGCGATCGATATGATGGTAAATCGTATTAAACAAAAGCAGATCATACCCGCTTTTATTTCTATCCATAGCTTCACCCCGGAAATGGCCGGATTTTCGCGACCCTGGCACGCCGGGGTTCTGTGGGACAAAGACCCGCGTATTCCACTACCACTATTGAAAAATCTGCGCGCTCATCCGAACACATTCCATATAGGTGACAATGAGCCCTACTCGGGCAAACATATGGCTGACTATACCGTTGACCATCATGCCGAAGCGGCCGGATTGCCGCATGTTTCTATCGAAATTCGTCAGGATCTGGTCAATACCGAAGAGGGCGCGGAACGTTGGTCGGTGATTTTGGCCGATGCCCTGTCTGACATTCTGGCTGATCCAGATTTGTATCGGCTCTGGCAATCCATTTAAAAAATTGACGGCCGAATGAATTCGGCCCTACATGCATCCCCATCCTAACGATCAGGTAGTGTCGAATTCATTCGACCACCCCGACTGCATCAATGCCCTTTTCGCGCAATCGCAATCCCAACCAGTATTAATGCCAACGATAAAATCGTCTGCAAATTGATCGCATCGGCAAAATACAGCCCGCTCCAGACTACGCCAAACAGCGGTACCAGATAGCCTACCTGTGCCATGAATACAGCGCCATTCGCGCGAATAATGGTGAAGCGAATGGTGATTGCCAGCGCTGTCGCGACAACACCCAGAAATACCAGCGAGTAAATCGAAGTAGCACTAACCGACTCAGGTAGCGGATTTTCCAGTAGAAATGCCAGTGGCACCATATAGAGACTGGCGCTCACCATAGTTGCTGCAGAGGTTGAAATGGAAGGCAGGTGGGTTATACGCCTGGCAATAACAGTAGAAAGCGCATAACTGCACCCGGCCACCATTACCGCAATCTGGCCTTTCAGACCGCCCAATCCCGATTCCGTCAAATCCCAGAACACCAGCACCAGCACCCCTATAAATCCGACACTGACACCCAGCGCCCTGTGCAGATTAATGCGTTCGTCTTCGCTGGTGAAGTGAGAAACTACCAGTGCAAAAAATGTCCCCATTGCCATTAACAAGGCGGACTCGGCGCTACTGATATATTGCTGGCCCCAACTTATCAGGAAAAAAGGCACCGCACTATTGAGCGCGCCAATGATAAAAACATAACGCCAGTGTTGCGCGCTTCGAGGAAACCTGCTCCGAGTCAGAAAAGAAATAAGAATCAAAACAGCCGCCGCGAGTAACACCCGCCAGGCCGCAATGCTGATTGGCTGGAAGTCGACTAGCAGGATAGAGACGAAGATAAATGTACTGCCCCAGATGGCGCCTACAAAGAAGAGCCTGAAGGTATCAAACAGGGTGGGGCGGCGAATCGCAGGCAGCATTGCACTAGTGTAGCGGGTCACAGAATGAAAAGTGTGGAATTCTAATGCAAGGGTTAGACTGGACTGACCTCATTTATTCTTTAAATAAATTTTCCCCCTTTTAATAAGACCCCGATCATTACGGTGTTACTTTGGGCAGTTCGTTTGAAAGAATATCAAGGTTGGGAAGCATAATGATTTCTATGCGGCGGTTGAGCTGCCGACCTTCTTCAGTTTCATTATCAGCTCTTGGGCGGAATTCACCAAATCCGGCGGCCGAAATATTTTCAGGAACAACATCCATATCTGTCAGTAAATGGATGACGGTAAGTGCCCGGGAAGTGGATAGTTCCCAGTTGCTGGGAAACCGTGAACTTTTAATTGGCTTATCATCGGTATGCCCTTCTATCTGAAAACGCCTGTCTGAAAATTGGCTAAGTACCGAAGCGATCTGAGTCAGGGCCGCCTCGCCTTCGGGGTTTAAATTAGCGCTACCACTTTTGAACAGAACATTATTAGGGAGATTAATGACAATTCGACCCTGTTCAATACTGACAGTTAATTGACCGCCGTCAATCATGGTTTTCAAGCGATCAACAAATTTTTCATATATTTGATTTCGACGCTTGGTTTCATTCTCTATACTACGTAGCGTAGCCATTTGTGCCTGTGATTCTGAAAGCTCCTGCTGAAGATCCTGTTTTCTTGCTTCAAGTATCATTAACTCGTTCGTAGCTGTTACCACCTGCATTCTGGCGGATTTTAATTCCTGTTCTGTATTCTTTATTTGTTGTTGATTACGGTTGATTTCTTCCCGAGCCATCGCATTCTGCATTTTGGCGGCATCTAATTCTTGCACAGTTTGTTCAATTTGCTGTTGATTACGGTTGATTTCTTCCTGAGCGCTTCCCAGGGATTGGCGCATTGAATCCATTTCAGCGAGTGCCGCTTCATGTTTACCGCTGGATACACAGGCAGATAAAAGCATTAACGGCAGAAAATTGATGGTGAGCTTGATAAATCTCAAGATGACTCCTCGATGCTGGGTTGATCTATTGAAGCAAAGATTGTGTGGGTTGTATTTATATTATTTTATCTGGTTATCGATTAAAGGAAAATGGGGAAGCCAACTATACCCGTTTTATTAAAAGGAGTTAATGAGTGAAAATACAACAATAACAACCATAATAGACAGACCCCCAGGTTCAGCCCGAAACGGCAGGCATTAATATTCGTTTTACTCTGTCGGCTCCAGCACAGGCTCCTCCCCACCAAGCGTTTCCTTACGCTTCGCCATATAAGCCTGAAGTTCTTCTTCAATAGCCGGGTCGGTTGCTGGCGGTTCAAATTCGGCCAGGATTTTCGGCCAGATTTCTGTAGCGCGTGCAGTCGCGTCTTTACTGCCAGCCAGTGCCCAGCTTTCACTGTTTTGCCAATCGCTCAAAAATGGTTCATAGAACGCGTTTTTGTAACGTTGCATGGTGTGGTCGCAGCCAAAAAAGTGGCCGCCGGGTCCCACTTCCTGCATCGCTTCCAGGCCGGTTTCAGTGAGGTCGATTTTGAGTGGTTCGAGCATTGCGCTCATGTGTTGCAGCATTTCACAGTCAATGATTAGTTTTTCAAATGAAGCCAGCAATCCACCTTCTAACCAGCCCGCGGCATGATAGATTAAATTACCGTGTCCCATCACGGCACCCCATAGCGCCATCTGGGTTTCCCAGGTTGCCTGCGCATCGACCGCATTCGACGCGTTACAGGCACTGGTTCGATACGGCAGATTATAGCGACGTGCGAGTTGCCCACCGGCAATATTGGCGAGGCTGTTTTCCGGTGTTCCAAATGCGGGGGAACCCGAGCGCATGTCGACGTTTGAAGTAAAACCGCCGTAAACCACCGGCGTTCCCGGGCGTGTGAGTTGTAATAAGGCAATGCCTAACAAAGCTTCAGCGTTTTGTTGCGCCAGCGCACCGGCCATTGTCGTTGGCGTCATTGCCCCCATCAGGGTAAAAGGCGTCACTGTTACCGGCTGACCAAACAATGCCATTTGCATCGCGCCATAGGCCATTGAATCGTCTAGCTTACGCGGTGAGTTGACGTTTATATTGGTCATTACGCTGGGGTTGGTCTTCATTTCTTCCATGCTCAGGCCGCGCGCAATGGCGGTCATTTCAATCGCATCACGCGAACGTCCAGCACCGATCCCGGTCGCCATAAATGGCTTATCCGAGACAGTTAAATTTACAAAGGTGGTATCCAGGTGTCTTGAGTTGGCAGGCATGTCGGTGGGTGCGGTCGCCTGATTACCAAAAAATGTCAGCACATTAAAATACTGACCGAAACTAATCAGCTTTTTGTAATCTTCGAAATTGCCCGAACGCCGTCCATTGATATTATCGTGCACATTGGGTGTGCCCGATACCAGGCCAAAATTGAGCACGTTGCCGCCCACCTGAATTGCCTGTTCGGGGTTGCGTGGGGTCAGCATAAATTTGTCGGGTGCCTGCGCTACGGTTTCAAGTAGCAGCCCACTATCAATACGTACCACGCCTTTGTCATCGACCGAAGCACCGGCTTTTCTGAACAATGCCAGCGCCTGCTCACCCATTACTTCGACGCCTTCCTCTTCGACAATACGCAGGGATATATTATGGATAAATTCGAGCTGTTCTTCGTCAAGTGCTTCTATCGGTGCGAAGCGGTTGCGTAATTGTTTACGGTCGATCTGGCGAATTGCCACTGAATCGACAGGGACTGTCTTACGACCTCGCCTACGGTTAGTACGTGTCATAGATAGGCTCCAAATTTAAAGGCCGGGAGTGAGCGATATTATAGCGCCTGATTGTTAATGAAAGTTTACCTCTTATCTTTTACTATTGAGACATTATTTATTAAATTTGAGCAACTCTATTAATTCCTCTCACAGCCAACAAAGTCATTTCACTTTTTGTCTTTGCCCGGGATTTCCCATATTTGGCATCGCATCAGGACTGGAAGTATTACGCCACGCTAATCGATTCAGCGACACGCCGATATATACCTGGTCATTCCTCTGCGAGGATGACAAACCGATTCAGGATAGTAATGGTTTGTGGCTACAGCCGAGCACAAATATTAGCCAGGCAGATAATTCAGATATCACACTGGTAGTGGCTGGTTTCAATCCCACCACTATAGTAGCCCCGAAAATGCTGCAGAGACTTGAGCGTCAGGCTCGTGTCGGTAAAATCGTCGGCGCCATTACTAATGGTGCATTTCTGTTAGCACAATCAGGTCTGCTCGATGGTTATGCCGCTACTGTGCATTGGGAGGATTTCAGTAGCTTTTGCACGCTCTACCCACAGGTTCACGCCCGTTATCAACGGTTTGTGATTGATCGAAATCGTATGACCTGCGCTGGCGGAACCGCGACGCTGGATTTGTTTATCGAAATCGTACGCAAGGACATGGGTAAAGATCTGGCATTACAGGTATCGCGGCAAATGTTATTGCATGATTATTCGATGCCGGGCAAACTCGAGTCGCAATTAGTGTTTGATGGTAGCCATCATTTTTCACCCCGGGTTCAACGGGTGCTGAGTCTGCTCGAAGCAGGTGTGGAACAAGGCATTAACGTTAGCGGTCTCGCAGATAGAGTCGGGCTCAGCCGTCGCGAACTGCTGCGTTTATTTCGGCGCGAGACCGGAAAGTCACCCCAGCAAGTACTCAGTCAGAGGCGACTGGAGCGCGCGCAATCGCTGGTATTGCATTCACACCTGCCTATCGCGGTAATTGCCGACGCTGTCGGCTTCAGCTCGCAGTCTCATATGACAAGCTGTTATCGAAATTACTATAACAATACGCCAGCGCAACATCGACGAGAACATCAAATGAAATCGACAATATAGGCGGTAATCGTTATTCTCAAAGTGATATAATCATTGAAACTATAAATAAAAAAACTTTCCTCCGGAGAATCCAGCGATGAAAAAAAATCCAAAACTTCGTGGTCTATCGGACATCCTCACCTATTTCCGACGCAATGAAACACCCATATTTTTTGTTTCGCCGACATCCTTTAATCTGCTCGGCCTGGAAAAATTCGTTAACCGATTTTTCCACATCAATTATTTTGATTCCTTCGATGGTGCGCATCCGCGTGTGTTTGTTCCGGAAGAAAAAGGCAGTGGCGAATTTCAATCGATGGAAGACGTCTGCAATTACATGCTAATGCACAAGGAAGTCATCGACAAAATTAAAAAATCGGGTAAGGGCCCTGCCAAATTATTATTCGTCATGTTCGACGAAAAAACAGAAGAGATCTGCAAGGACCTCGGTGTCGACATTGCACTACCATCGGTTGCCCTGCGAAAGCGACTAGACTCGAAGATCGAGCTCACCAAGCTAGCCAACGAAGCGGGAATCGACAGCGCACCGAATGCACTCGGCGAGGCGGATAGTTTTGAAGTGCTGATGAAAATTGCAAAAAAAGCCAAACTCGGTAATGACCTTGTGGTGCAAACACCCTACGGTGATTCGGGTCGCACGACATTTTTCATTAAATCGGAAGCTGACTGGAATAAACACGCCGAGGATATGAAAGACGAGCAATTAAAAATAATGAAGCGAATTAACCACATGCCCGGAACCGTCGAGGTATGTGTAACCCGACATGGCACTCTGGTCGGCCCAATCCAGACCGACATTACCGGCTATGAGGAAATCACCCCATACAAAGGTGGCTGGTGTGGCAATGACGTCTGGCCGAAGATTTTTAACGCCAATATTCGCCGCGAACTGCGCGGTATGGCAGCCGGGCTCGGTGACCGACTTTACAAAGAAGGTTACAAGGGCGTTTTCTGTATGGACTTCCTGCTCGATACCGACGATGGCACACCTTACCTGGGTGAAGTCAATCCGCGCATCAGTGGCGCCAGCCCGCTCACTAACCTGATTACTACACACTATGGCGGGGTACCGTTATTCCTGTTCCATTTGCTCGAATATCTCGATGTCGATTACGACGTCGATTTGCGTCGGATTCAAAATCGCTGGAGTGAATACGATTTCTGGAGCCAACTGGTGTTAAAGCAAACCGAGGACAAGGTGCGACAGTTGACCCATGCCCCCGCTAGCGGTGTGTGGCGCATGGACAAGTATGGTGGCATCGTCTTCGACCGTCACGACCTCGACTGGACCAATGTCATCGATAACGATGAAGCTTATTATTTACGCGTTTACCGTGAGGGCGATTACACCTATAAGGGCGCCGACCTGGGAATTATCGTTTCGCGCGGACGCATGCAAACTGAAAATCGTGAATTACGTGAGCGCGCGAAACTATGGACCGCGGCGATCAATGCCGAGTTCCACGGCATCGAACCACCAAAGCCGCCGGTATTTCCGCACGATCCTTATAAGTCGAAATTGTTTTAACCCAACAGGAGTTCAGTCATGAAAATTTTAATGTTGGCCATTGCGATCACAATAGGTTCGCTTGTTTCATTTTCCAGTATGGCATGTGGATCACCGGACAGCACCACTCATACCGGCACACTCATCAGTATCAACAAAGATAGCGAGCAGTTCACCATCCTCGATATGATGTTGGGCACTCCAATCAGTTTTAATGCCGATGCTGAAATACTATCCGGTCTCGACGGCGTTAAAGGGCCGATTCAGGTAGACTTCGAAGATGTGGGAGAACAGCTTAAGGCGGTAGAAGTCCGTCGCTGATCCGAGGGCGCACAGAGCCGGATGCAACGCAGAGAAACCCCCCTGAATTATTCATATGATTTACGCGAGTCGGATTAGAAAAGCGGACATTGCGGATAGTTTGTAGGGCTTCCGGTTACGACCCTAAAGAGACACTAAGATTCGTACACTGGACTCCCCAGATCGGTTGATTACAAATATGTGGCCGGATCAGTACAATATTTGAAACTATCACTACCGCCCTTTATTTATCTGCACGAGTTAAAGTTTTAATCGTATGATTTGAATGAGTAAGCTGTGTTATCGTTGCTGCTATAGCATCAAAAAAACAGTCGTTTATTCAGGAGAAGACACAAATGACAGATATTTCGGTTGTTGGACTTGGGGACATGGGTAGCGCGTTAGCACATACGCTGCTGAAAAATGGATTCTCGGTGACCGTTTGGAATCGATCTGCTAATAAAGTTGATCCGTTGACAGCCGCCGGTGCAGTAGCAGCAAGTTCTGCGGAAGAGGCAATTTCGGCAAGCCCGGCAACGATCACATGCATCACATCACATGATAGGACGATCCAGCTTATTGAAGACATAAGCATATCCTTAGAGGGCAAGACTATCATTGAACTCAGTACGGGCGGAATTACCGAAGCAGAAACACTTTCTCGTTTGCTGTCAGAGAGAGGGGCTGACTGGATTATTGGTGCCATCAGCGGTTATCCGAGCTCGGTAGGTGAAAAAGACCTGGTGTTGCTTACCGCCTGTAATCAGGATGTATGGGAAAGATGGGGGGATCTCATCAAGACACTAGGAGGCAGTTCAGTCTGTGTAGGAGATCAAGCTGGCATGGTGCCAACACTATTTGCGGCCCTCTTCACAACTAGACAAGGATTTATGTTTGGCATGATCTACGGTGGTTTAGTTTGCAAAAAAGCGGGTATTCCAATTGAGGAATTCGCCCGTCAAGTACCTATCTCTATGGGGGTCTTACCTAGCTATCATAAATATTTTTCTGACACCGTCGCTGGTGGAATCTTTGAAAGTTCCGAAGCCTCGATGGCCACCTATGCTGCCGCGCTTGATGATGCACTGGCCACTTTCGAAGCCTTAGGGGCGTCGTCTGAGTTACCAAAACTCTTTAGCGATCTAGCGCACAAAGGCATGAACGCAGGTTTGAACGATAAAGCGCTTACAGCAGTTATCGGATTATTGGGTGAGAGCTAGCGGAATCAGAGTAATAGGGGGCACATTTAAATTAGGATCTGCTTTCTCAATAGCAGATCCCCAGAAATTATAGGTGAGAGACGGTAACCGACCTATTCTGTCGAAAAACTCGAAAAAAATGGAGAGCTATTTTTCTGCAGAAAGCCAAAACATTCTAAACTTCTTACAGAACCCGGCATGTCAGCTCACCAGTTGCTTTGATGGAAGAGATCGTTAGTTACAGGTCTCTCCCCGTATAATAAATTTTAGGGTTCGTTATATCGAGAATAAATTTGCCGTCTAGAAAATTTTAGAGTTTTTCAACAGAATAGACCCAACTGAGACATTCGACGTTGGCGAAATGAATTACATTCCTTACCCATTGCTTCAGAGAGATTGCCGGTATAGCCAGCTTTTGGCCAGTCATTTACAACCATAAAATTGATGTTTGAGAGAAGATAATTAGATGCCCCCCTATTTGCCTTGAACTTGACCTGTTTGCTGTTAGGTATATTCTAGGTTACTAAGAACTACTATATAGGGAGAGGGCTGAAATGAGTAACAGTTTGAGCAACGATTTGGGGCTCATCAATGGTAAAACTTATTTCATAAGCAGAGAAAGTGATACTTATATAGAAGACTGTATCTATATAAATTCCTCTAGTGTCAGCAGCCCTCATCTCAAAATGAAAATTAAAAATGGAAGAATTCACCTTCGCGATCTAAATTCAACCAATGGCACCTATTTGATAGAAAATGACAGCCTGGTGCCCTTCGAAGAAGGATATGTGAGTTCACACCAATCCCTGGCAATAGGTGAAGTAAAGTGCACGATTCAAAGCCTGATAAAGATTGTCGGCGTTTATTCTGCTTCAAATAATACCGCTTCAGATTCCGACGATACTACGAAACTAGTGGTGCCATCAGTTAAGGTATTAAAATGACAGAAGTTAATGAGGTATTTTCTGCTTTCTTTTTCCGCAGGTTGTTGAATCACCACTAGTGAGAATCGACCTCCTTTCCTCCATTGCAGTAGCAATTATCAAAGTTTCGCTTTTGGCCAGTTTTTTGCCCTTCTCCATTTCAAATCTCAGGACTGGAGTCCGATTCTAAGCCGCCAGTCATGGAGAAATTGAAATCGGCGAGGTACGAACCTGGACCGATTTTGGTGTTAATTACTATGGAAACCGACCCCGTCGCTTTTGAGGAAAACATGCTCGTGTCGCAATTGGCAGCTCTCGGGATTCAACCAAATTACTCCATAGCTGACTTTACAACGGGAAACTTTGTACATCTGGGTTCGACTCTAGCTGTCTTTACTATCTTCGATTTTCTTTGTTCCATTTGCCTGTTTCACGAGGATTTGCTTGACTCCAAACATCAGAATTCCTTACCTGCCTCGGATTGTCTGTCGCCTTCGAAATTTTCGCGTCATCCGCTAAGGAAAATTCGGAGATTGTTGTATCTTCAGCAGTATTATAATTTCTGAGTTTATTAACCATGGTTGCTCTCATCGCCAATTCGTCAGGGACAGAAGTTCCTTTTCCCCTATTCGGTAATAACCAATTAAACATACTGACCTCTCAATTTTTTAAACTTGAACGTCATCGAGTAACACATACCCATTGTGGAGCTATTACTACTAATTTTAGGTCATCAACCAGTTCCATCCAGGGAACTAAGTTACCTTAACAATGAGAATTAATTGAAATCCGTGAATTTCACCGTTTTACATCATTGTAAGTAAATACGGCTCAAATCTGAGCAACATGAGCTACTGGCGCTTTGCCGCAGTTCAGTAACTCTATTCCAATTACCGCCGTTGGCCGAAGCTTGCCTATTTGATTCACGTCTCCAAGGTCGACTAACCAGCGGAAGACGCATAGTGCCATGTCATAAATGCGGACTACCCACCCAAGGGCTCAATCAGGCCGATTGCTGTAAGGCTTCAGCTATCGGCTGCGGAATAACTACCGAATGCTGCCAACCGATTAACGCTTCGATTGCCTCAGCCACGCGCAACACTTCCGCATCGCTTCCAGCCGGGCCCAGTATCTGCAAAGACAGCGGTAAACCTTCATCGCCAATTCCCATCGGGATCGCGCAGGCAGGTAAACCGGCAAGATTCGCATCGTAGAGAAATCCTGCCCAGTCGAGCCAGGGCATTTCGATCGGTGTATCGGCAATTTGATGCGGATGGATATTACCATGTGGAAAAGCTTCGCAACCTAGCGTCGGTGTAATCAAAATACAGGCATTGTTCCGCTCAAACATTGACTGATAGGCATCGCGAATGACATGGCGATATTCCTGCGCTTCGTTAAACTCCTCGCGTGTAAACTGCCCGCCAAAATCGATAAAACCACGCGCAACATCCCCCATACTTACCGCAACATGAGTTTTATCTTTGGCGTGTTTTGCCGCGTCGAAGCTCGCAGTAACGGCCCAGGTAACAACAGAAGATGGAAGACCGGGGCTATCTTTAATTAGCTGGGAACCGCAGTCCACTAATTTTTTAAGCACAGCTCGAAACGCCTGTCGCACATCGTCATCGACCGGCTGGATACCCATATCTTCAGAAATAATCAATGGATAGTCTTTCAGATCGAGCGAAGGATGTTTTTTATAGGGTGCAGCATCCGGATTTAACACGCTATACATCAAATGCGCATCGGCGACGGTGCGCGTCATCGGTCCGTAGGATATGATCGATTGCCACGATGGAAAACAGGGTTCGCGCGGGATAGCGCCGAAGCTGGGCTTAAAACCGACGATACCGCAAAATCCTGCCGGAATTCGAATCGAGCCACCGCCGTCACCACCCAGCGAAAAAGCGCCCAATCCAGCGGCGACCGATGCGGCGGCACCGCCCGAAGAGCCACCACAGGTGCGATCTATATTCCACGGATTTGACGTGAGACCATATAGCTCTGAATTTGTAATGCCGGTTAGACTGAATTCGGGACAGGTAGTCTTGGCAAAAATGATTGCGCCGGCTTGTTCAAGCAACTCAACTGCTTTGCAGGTTTCAGTTGGCACAAAATCACTCAGTGTTTTAGAACCATTAGCGCAAGGGTAACCGGCGAGAAATTGCGAATCCTTAATCGTAATCGGTAGCCCGCATAAAGGCCCACCCTTACCTTTTTTGAGCTGCTTATCGGCTTCACTGGCTAACTGGCGCGCCCGGTTGTATAGTTTTTGCGCAAACGGATTGATATAAGGATCAACCTTTTCCGCATGTTCGATGGTTTCTTCAAGCAGATCCGAAGCGCTGATTTCACCTGCTTTTAAAGCATCGATTTGTTGTATCGCTGTTTTTGTTATGTACTGCATATTGCTGTATCCAGGATTGGCAAACACCGGGCGGTGTATACGCGCACCGCCCGCTGAACCTGTCAACGACCGGGTTACGCCTGGAGCCACCGGCTCAATCAGGCGATAGTACAGTCGTTGCAGGATTTTTAATAGCCAGTCCATGGTTTTAATACTCGCCAGTTCTCGACTAAGCCGCAACGGTTTCTTCAAGCGCTGACATTCCCATATCAGATGATCCTTTAGCATAGGCTTCGGCGAAAAGCTCAGATTCTGTAACTATTTCTTCAGACATCTCAATTCCGCCTTTAGCGCGAATCGCAATTTCATCCTGTGACAGGTTTTCAATCTTGCTTGCAAGCGACCAGAGGTGGCCATTGCCGTCAACCAGAGTTCCAGTTCTATCGCCCCAATAAGCGTCAAACAACGGGGTACTTACTATAGCGCCAGCTTCAACTGCACGATTCCAGCTAGCGTCAACATCATCAATATACAGATGAATCTGGCTGCTAGAAACATTCATAGTTGCTGGAGACAAAATACCCTGCTCCGCGACTTCCTGATTCAACGCGATAATACTATTGCCTATTTTAATAGTCGCGTGCACGGCTACAAATTCTTCTGCACCAGTGTGACGCGTCAGCATCTCGGCGCCAAACGCAGCCTGATAAAATGCCACAGCGCTATCAACATCGACAACCGTCAGGCAAGGTGTAGCTGTTCTGTATCCGCGTGGGATTGGTGATACTTTCTTACTCATTTCTTTACATTCTCCTTTAGTCAGGGATTGCCCTGAGTTAAATTAATAAATTGTTAGATACCATTATCGATGTCAGAATCATTGTAGGATTCGACATCATGGCGCATAATGTAGTCAAGGTTTCTTAACTTGTCAACACCATGAGTCAAGATGTCAATTTAGGCATTAACGGAACGGTCACCCAGGCTGACCTGGCGCCATTGCGTGAAGCCGCCAGACTCGGTGAATATGCGGTGGTTTACCGGGTCGAACGCCTGCACCAGGGCGGCGGCTACGGCGATCAGGACAAACATCCAATGTCCTGGGCAGTCGCCGTCTATGTCGACACACAACTTTGTCGGGTATTCAATGCCCGCGGAGCGGGTCGTGAGTGGAATAGTATTGATCGACTTAGCAGTTGGTTGCGCGAT
>CAXMRQ010000014.1:0-25908 GCA_964196115.1 uncultured Gammaproteobacteria bacterium | reverse complement strand
GCACCCGAATATAACATAGTGGCCTGCCCGGCAATGTACGATAGTGTTAGTGGTTGCTATAGACAGTGTCAATCTTTACTGGATATTCCGTCTAGTTACGAACGATTCGTCGGTAGTCGGATCTAGGAGTCTGTCGGATTTAAATACAACTGCGACCTGCCGATCAGCGTATATAGGTCGCTTCGAGGCGTTTACTGAGGTCAAAACCCAAAGTGAGTTGTAGCGCTGTATGTAGCTCGGCCTTACCCTCAAGAAAGGCTTTCAGTTCTTTTTTGGGCCACGACATGTAATAAGTTTCTTCTAGTGCTATAACGTCAGCTGGTGCGGAATTTTCGGAGATAAATGATATTCCCCCGATAAACTGGCCATCGCCCAGTTCCTCTACCGCAATTCCGTCTTTCATCACGCAGGCTTTTCCTGAACAGATCACCATCAGGCGATCCAGTGTATTACCCTGAGAGATAAAACATTCCTGTTCTGCTGCCTTCTCCCAGCGACCGAGCTTGAGCAATTGTTGCATTTCGCGTGGCGTCAGGCATCGGAACACCAGTTGATACAGGCGTAAATCGTTCCCGCTCAACTGCACAGGCCTGCGCTCGATTAGCAAACGCCCAATCCAGAATATATTGAGGCTGGTAAACAATAGATTCCAGTAAATAGCGATAATCAACGGATCAGGCCTGAAGTAAAAATAGGGTATCAGGCAGGAAGCCGCGATCACTGTGAGAATGCGCAACCACAATATGTCCCTGACCAGATAGGAAAAAAGATACAGAATATTGGCGATATTGATCAGATAGTCCATACGGGCCTCCATTGATGTCAAATTGTTTCGACCACTAATCGCGCAGGTATATCAAATTGCTCACAGCCTATTCTGGCATTAAACTGTTGGGTCTAGACTATTGACGTAAGCCTGTGCTGAGCAATTTTTTATGGCAAAAGAATACCTGGAAAAACTGTCGCTTTTTATCGACATAGTCGCAGTTACCTGTGCTGAAGGGACCAGTTTAGAATGTCGGCATTTTTTCAGCGGAGCTGCACTTTACGTGAATAATAAAATTTGTACCACATTAACGCCTGAAGGTCTCGCGATTAAGCTTCCTGAACACACCAGAGAAAGTTTATTTCAGGAAAGATTAGCAGTGCCTCTTAGATACTCTCCCAATGGACCCGTAAAAAAAGAGTATGTGCTTTTTAAGCAAGGAGTTGAGCATGCAGATGAGACTTTAAATGACTATGTAACAGCAGGCATAAACCACGTTCTAGGCTTGCCGGAACCAGGCAACAAACAGGTTCCAGAATAATCGTGACACACACAGGCATAAATTCCGTCGACAGCAACAGCTTGATGAGCGTTCCACAAGGTGAGTATGAGCTTCGGCGAAATCCACCAAATGAGTTCCTGCGCGCCTGGGACGCGGCGGATGAATACCTGTTACAACAGGTTGATGATTTGAAGTTGTTGTCAGGCCAGACATCGATCCTGATTATCAACGACTCGTTTGGAGCCTTATGCGTAGCACTGGCAGAATTTAAATCTTTAATAATGAGCGATTCGTTTTTAGCACAACAGGCTACTATCGAAAATCTGCGCATCAATGGCCTGGAATCTGCGCAGCCAGGCTTCGACAACAGTTTGCAGGAGGAGGCCCAGGCATTCGACCTGGTACTCATCAAGATACCCAAATCTCTGGCTATGCTCGAACATCAACTTTTCAGCATCAGAAAATCGTTACGTACTGGCACTCAAATCATTGCCGCCGGAATGTCGCGGTCCATTCACAAATCAACCCTGCAATTATTTGAAGAAATTCTCGGCCCTACCAAAACTTCGTTGGCAAAGAAAAAATCACGCCTGATATTTATCGCCCGCGACGAATCAATGAATGAAGGCCAGAGTCCCTACCCAACTCAATTTGTCATCGAAGCAGATCGAGAATATACCATTAGCAGTCACGCCAATGTATTTAGTCGCGACCGCCTCGATAAGGGTAGCCGATTATTGATCGAGAATATGCCGGTGTCCGACCGCTATAAGCAGATAGTCGATCTAGGCTGTGGTAACGGCTTACTGGGTTTGATTGCTGCATCACTTAACGAATCTGCCACTATTTTATTCACCGATGAATCTTATATGGCAATTGCATCGGCACAGGAGAACTTTGTTGCGGCATTCGGTTGCGACCGAAATGCGGACTACAAAGTAACCAACTGTTTGCAGGGTGTCGCTGACCAAAGCCAGGATTTGATCTTAAATAATCCGCCGTTTCATCAACAAAATGCCTCCGATGATGGCATTGCCTGGCAAATGTTCATCGATGCACGACGCGTATTAAGGTCGAAAGGTGAATTGTGGGTAGTGGGGAATCGACATTTGGGTTACCACGCTAAACTGAAGAAGCTATTCGGCAATTGTGAACTGATAGCCAGCAACAGGAAGTTTGTGATTTTAAAGGCTATTAAAAACGACGGGGTTTAACGTTCTTCCTGATCAATGATCGTCGGTTCTACCCTGGCAGCGGCGACCCATTCGACCATTGCCGGGTGTTTCAGAAGGCGTTCTACATAAGTTGCCGCCGGTTCCCGTAGTGGCACACAATAGCGATGAAAGCGAACCACCACCGGTGCAAACATCGCGTCGGCTATACTAAAGCTGCCGAATAACCAGTGCCCATTTCCATCGGAAAAGCCATTTGCATGCTGCCATAACGTCTGAATGCGTTCGACATCGGCGGTGCATGCATCGGACAGGAGCAATGGTGAGGGTTGGCGTCGACAGTTCATCGGCAGTTCATTACGTAATACCACAAAACTTGAATGCATCTCGGCGCATAGTGCTCGTGCTACGGCACGCGCTTTAATGTCGGCAGGTAAGCCCTGCTCGGGCGACAGATTGACCAGATATTCGAGGATTGCGAGCGAATCCCAGACCTCTAATCCATCGTGCAGCAAAACTGGCACCTTGTTATTGGAAAAATAGGGATTAAGTTGGCCTGGCATCAATTCGCTGTAAAGCGAGACAGGGACTTCATCAAACTCCAGGCCGCTATGCCGCATCCATAACCAGGCACGCAGCGACCAGGAAGAATAATTTTTATTACCGATGACAAGTGTAAATTCAGACACGAGTTGTGTTTATCTGCTAAGTACAGACTAATAGTACTATTATTATTCGCCCCGGGAAATACTGAAAATTAAACCTAGAAAACGCAGTTGGGCGCGAAAAAGACACGTACCAAAAGTAGGCGCTCTTAGGCGAGATATTGGCGCATAGTGCATTTCAAAAAATTCGCAGTTATCTACATGGATGTAGGGTATGCAGATAATGCAGGAGCAATTACCTGTCACCTTATTGGTGATTAGAAGTTTTTTGATTTTGCTTGGTGCGTCAAGAGCTTGTGTGGACTTTCGTGATCTAACTACGTTTTCTAGGTTAACGCGCTCCGGTGGCCAGCGGAAATTAGACCGTTGATAATGTACGGCCTAAGACGGGGCTACTTTATTCCGTTTTTCTCCTGTAACCATCTAATATAGGGAATTATCTTGTCCATTTTCTCTCTGGTCATCCCTTCTACTGCTAGCATGTCGCCAAACTTCCAGTGATGTGCCCGGGTTCCTGTCAACGCTGCGCGGTAAAAAGCGGCATCACCGTGATGTGATGCAATATAGAACCGATGCATCAAAGGTGGCCCTTTTTCAGTCCCTTTACCCCAGGTTCCATGGCAACTGGTACAGTCTGTTTCAAACAGGTTTTTCCCCAGACCATACTGGAATGGCACTTTGAAACCTGTTTCACTTTCTGTCGCATAGACAGAAGCCGATAGCAGCAGGCTTAGGAAAATTATAAATCTGGTATACATATTAACTCACTTTTCAGTCATTAAATAATCCGACGGCGACTAAGTGTCGGAGCCAAAGGCGGCTTCGACAGTCTCAGCGACACGTTCCAATCGCGCGCGGACTTCTTTTGCAAGTTCGGCTACATCGTCTCTATCGACCAATGTTAAGACCGCTTCGGGATCCATAAACGTGACAATATTCTGCTCGTTTTCATCCTGCCGCAAAATTACATTGCAGGGTAGTAATACACCGATCTCAGGTTCCGCTTCAATTGCCTGGTTGGCGAGATGAGGATTGCAGGCCCCGAGAATTTTGTAAGGGCGCTTTTCGATGCCAAGCTTTTTCTTTAAGGTCGCCTGAACATCGATTTCAGTCAGCACTCCGAAACCCTCATCGGAGAGGGCAGCCACAATTTTTTCTTCAACTAGTGCCAGGTCGGCGTTTACCCTTATCGAAAAACTGTACATGTTTATTCTCCTGTTTTAATGCGGTTAATAATGATTGAGCGGCATTATATTTCCTTGATCTGAATCACTTCTTATGCCGGTAAGTGCGCAGCAATTGTGCATAGGGTTGAGCTGTTAATAAATACCCTTCAGGTAATAGCTGAAGCTATTTTTCATAGACCAGCCTGGTACTCCTTCAATGATATATCTTAGGATGCAGCCAGTCAGGAAGCGGTTAGCTGCTAGGCGTGCGACCGTAGGACTAGCCGTAGCTAATTCAAGGGAGCACAACAACGCAGATGACCGCTTCCTGGCTGGCCCTACGGGAGCGCCCCAAATCGGCCAATGCCGCGTTTCAGTCCTTGTAAAGGGGCCGTGCCATTCCCTGCGGACTGCGCCTTGCCTTGGCCAATTTGGGACGCTCTGCAACCTAAGATATATCATTGAAGGAGTACTAGCTTAGGTTGCCCTTGTTTTGGGTACCTTTTTGCATGCTGCGCGCAGGGCAGAATCATAGGCTCTCTAGTTTTCCACCATCTCAGTACCAACTTTGGGAAAAAGTCGGGTTCCCTCGTAGACAATTTGCCAACGGTTATTCTCTTTTTGCCAGTACACTTCCTTTGGGGATTGCAGATCAAGGTTGTTACTTTGATAATCTTGCCTGTACTGCATCAAAATCAGATTTTCTTCTCCGGGATAATTGAAGATATTCAGATCGCCGTATTTGACTTTAATTCTTGTCTTGCTGCTGTTGACCTCGCGCTTGAATCTGTCCCAGTTTTTAAAATCGCGGGTATGCGCGTAATAATCAGTTTGTGAATAATGCTGACGGTAACGATCATGATCCAGGCTTTCCCAGTCGCTTAACCAGTTTTCTAATACCGTCCGCATTTCTTTACGTTGTTGTTGCCATTGTTTTTGCGTCAACCAGTTCACCTGTTGCGCGACAATAACAGGGGTTCTGATCTCCGCGGTAATGTATTGATCGATATTAGAAAAATCCGGATTGCTAACCACAATGCAGCCATTGCTGGCAAGCGGCGAGCGATTATAGGTATAGGACGGCGTGCCGTGTATCCAGATTCCGCCACCCGTACGTTGCTTGCGAACATCCCAGACATTGGGGTAACTAATCGGGAATGCGCCTCTGCCATAGAGGTCGGGTAATTGCTGATCATCAATGTATCGAGTGACGTGATAAATGCCGATCGGGGTTTTCTGATCCCCGCGAACTTGCTTGCCCGGACCTTTCAAACCGATGGTAATAAAATAGTCGGTTTCGAGTACTGGCGTACCTTGCTGGTTGCGATAGACATAAATTCGTGAATTCTGTTGGTCGACCAGAATCATGTAGGGCTGGTTTTCTGCCATGAAGAGTATATTTTCCGGCAATAGCCCCTTATGCGCTGAATTTATATCATGCTGCCAGCGCAGTTGAATTTCCTGGGTGAAGTCACGCACTGCCTGATCGCCGGAAATGCCAAGGCCGACTTGAGCGAGTGGTTCGGTTTTCGCGAGTAACAAATCCGCGTATAACATTTGCCCCAGTCGACTATTGGGGTAGCGCTTGATCAGCGAGCGAGTGCTATCGAGGGCCTGTTCAAAATTCTGGTTCTGAATTTTTTTGATCGCATCGAGAATGCTTTTTTCGTAATTCCCATCGGTTACTTCGGCGGCCCAGGTAAATGACTGCAAGCCCAACAACATAAGGGTTATTAGTAGTGTTTTCATAACACCGATAACACCCGCTCGTCGGTAATTTTCCATTCAGAATTGATACGGCTTAAACCGAGCCGTTTGATTACACGGTCGCTGTAATCGAGAGAGTCAAATGATTGCTGAAAATCGATGATGGCCAGATTTTCGGTTTGCGCACGAATCTGCATATCGCTGACCCCGATTTTGATAAATCCAGGGCGCAGGATGCGTTGCTTACGGTGCTCCACCCAGTCCTCATGGGTGATGAAATCGAGTTTGTGCTCGATGGAATAAAAATCGATGTAGGCATTGAGATCTTTTCCACTCCACGCCTGTGCCCAGCCCAAAATGTGTTTCGCCAGTGTCGATGCTATCGCCGGATTTTCAACCAGTTCCAGATCTGAAATATTACCGACAAACTTGTCGTCGTTCTGCGGTGCCAATCGGGTTAGGGCGGTTAGCTCTATCTTGTTGGCATAATTAACCACTTCGTTGGATTCGCTCACAGCGCGACGATAAGCCTCACTCGCCAAACCTGAATATATATTGCTCAGGTTCGCATAAGCAGTCGCGTAGCTGTGATGACTATTTATCGCATCGACCAGCAGCTCACCGGCCTTGTCGTAATCGCCGCTAGCCAGAAAAATCACCGCCAGGTTATTTCGTGGCTCGGGTAGTTCAGGATATCGGCGGATGAGTTTTCGGTAACGTTTAGTTGCTTCGTGATTTTGCTGGTTCATCTGGTAAGCGTAGGCGGTGAGGAATTCAATTTCAGGACTCCCGGCGTGATCCTCAAGCAACTTTTCACCGGCATGCGTAGCCTGCTCATACAGTTTCTGATCGATTAGTGATTGGAGATTCTGAATATTACCGGCCGCAAAGACAGGGCCAGTAAACAAACTGATAATAAACAGGAAGATTAAGCGTTGCATTTCTACTGCGACAATTTAAGCCGCGAGGAAGTATACCAAATAATCGCTTTAGACAAGAATCAATTTGAATAAATCGTAATTAACTCCTGAAATTGGGGTAGGTAACAATTTTCTAGCCAGCGTGCATACGGTTCAAAAATTCAAGACTTCGCGCTCTGGCTAACATTGTTGCGTCCTCGACGTAGTAATCTGGGCGCGCATCATTAGCAAAAGCATGGCCTGCGTCGTAAACATAACATTCAGCGTCTGAGATATTCTGTTTAACAGCATCAATAACATCAGGTGGCGAATGCTGATCATTTTTGCCAAAGTGGAAAAGAGTCGCACAGTTAGCGCCCTTCGCAGCATTATCTGCGAGCCTGGTTCCGTAATAGGAAATGGCCCCTTTTAAATTGAGAATGCTTGCCATACGTGCGGCCGCACCCCCGCCCCAGCAAAACCCGAGCAAGGAAACGCCTTTGCCGTTATCGACGGTAGAGACAGCGGCACGTATGTCTTTGACAACGCTATCGGCATCGAATTGCTTCATCAGTCCCTGTGCGGCTTCCATATCATCAAAGGATAAAACGGCGTTCGGTTTAATTCGATCATACATAGCTGGCAGGATCGTATCGTAGCCGTCGGCGGCCCAGGCCCGTGTTACGGATTTAAGTTGCTCTGTCATGCCGAATATTTCCTGCAAAATAACCAGGCCACCTTTAGGGTTGTCCGGCGTAGTGCGAAAGGCATCGAAAGTGTGACCATCTTCGGTGGTGACTTTGATCATTTGTTCTAACATTTCTTAGATATCCCGTTTTTAATCTGATTCCCAAAGTCCGACAGACTCCTAGGCCCAGGTTTAACTCAATAAACTGCCTCTCGCTTTAACCACCTTGCTAAAGGCATTGCTGAAGCCCTCAATTTCGGCCTCGCCAATGGTTAGCATTAATGCGATAAATCCGCGCCTTGCGATGTAATAACCTTGTTCTAACAGATCAAGAAAAACCAGTTCCATTTTTCTATCATCAGATTCCCTAAGGTCGGCGGTGCTATGAATCGAGGATAATGTAGTGTGCATGCCCAACAACGAACCCAGGCCGGTAAACTGAATGCATGTTCCATATTCCTGCGCAATTTTATTCAGCTCGCTTCGAAGTCGATCACCTCGACCATTGATCTGATTAAGCAGCTCATCGGTTAATACTTCACCCATCGCGGCGACGCCCGCTGCCATGGTTAAAGTATTGTTATTGAAGGTACCCGCATGCGGAATAGCGTCCGCGCGTCTAGGGTCAAATATCTGCATGATGGTTTCGCTACCCCCGAATGCGCCAAAGCTCATTCCACCACCAATATACTTTCCCAAAGTCGTCATATCAGGAATAACATCGAATAGCCCTTGTGCGCCCTGACTGGACAGTCGCGATGTCATGACTTCGTCAAAAATCAATATCGCGCCAATCTCGCTACTCATTTGACGCAGCATTTTAAGAAACTCTATAGACGCAGGGATACAGCCTGAAGAACCCTGCATCGGTTCAACTAGTATGCAGGCTATATCATCAGCATGTTTTTCAATCAATTCTGCCGTAGCGGGCAAATCATTAAAATTGGCTACGACATATTCAAATGGCGCATTAATTGGCATCCCACCATTCTTAAAATAAAGCAGACCTCCGTGATATCCACCCTCGAACACCAGCACTTTTTTCCGGCTGGTTAAATAACAGGCTGTAGAGATAGCGAGCAGATTCGCTTCGGTTCCTGAGTTGGTGAAACGCACTTTTTGCAATGACGGGAATCGCGCACAAACCAGTTCGGCCAGTTTTATTTCGTTAGGATTATGACCGCTTAAATTCAGACCCTGATCCAGCGCAGCATCGATTGCTTTGCGGATGACGGGATGATTGTGTCCGAACAAACCAGCCGTGTATTCCCCGAGCATATTCACATACTCAAATCCATCAGCATCAGTTACCCGGCAACCGGCTCCCGAAACAATACGTAAAGGAAATGGCTTGTGGAATAATACGGTTCGAGTATTACCGCCCGGCATAAAGTTGGCTGACAAATTAAATGCCCTGGCAGATTCCGGGCGATTGCGAATATAGCGCTTTTGAGCCAGATCGAGTTCTGCGTCTAGTGAATCTAGTTCGGGTTCCTGAGAAGGTTGCGGCATAGTCATGATGGGTGCCTTTTGCGAATTATAGGTTGGCTAGCATTTCGATATTACCAAAACATAGCTTAGTTTGCTTTCTAATGTATAACTGGGCGTTCAAAAATTCCAGATCGGCCTATCTAACACTGCCGCGCTGTTTTTAAGCGCACATTCTATTGATCATTTTCGCTTAGGCTTTATGCTAAGCGCTGAACCAATCAGGCGGGCGGCCACTCGTCCAGGATTATCATCCTAGAAAATGCAGTTGGATCACAAAAGGCCACGCGAGCTCTTGACGCACCTAGCAAAACCAAATAACTTCTCATCACCAATAAGGTGACTACGAATTATTCGGTTTCACTATGCACGCCAATATCTCACGCGTCTTTTTCGCGCCCAACTGCGTTTCCTAGGATCATGCGACTATATCTGGTTGACTCCAGTATTTTTATATTTAAAGCCTGGTTTGCCCCTGTACCGGAGCAGGTTAATCTCAGCCGACAATCGAATCAGGCGTTTATCGGCTTTAGCGATTTCGTCTTTCGTCTGTTAAGCGAGCGAGCACCGAGCAAACTGGTATTTGCTTTCGACGAAAGCCTCAAACAATCGCAACGTAAATCGGTTTACCCGCAATACAAAGCCAACCGTAATCCAGCGCCAATCGAGCTTAAACGTCAATTTGGCTGGTGCCAGCAATGGATTGAGTTACTCGGCATTTCAAAAGTAAGCAGTGATAGCTGGGAGGCAGATGACCTGATAGGCACGCTGGCGACATTACATCGATCATCTGAATTGCCAATTGTCATCCTCAGCGCAGACAAGGATTTGACCCAGCTAATCCGCGAAGGTGATTTATGGTGGACATTTTTTGCTGACAAGAAGCTCGACTATCGTGGCATCGTTAAAAAGTTTGGCGTCAAACCGGAACAAATCGCCGACCAGCTAGCACTAGCCGGTGATAAGGTCGACAATATTCCCGGCATTCCGTATATCGGCGTCAAAACTGCGGCTAATTTATTACGCAAGTTTGGTACGCTCGAAAATCTGCGCCAAAATCTGACCGAGGTCGGGCGTATGAAGTTTCGCTACGCGGGGCGAGTACAGCAATCGTTGATCGAAAATGAGTCTATTCTCGATATATCGAGTCGTTTAACTCGCATCAATTGCGAGGTGGAAGCGATGCGCGGGGTCGATATCGAACGCAAAACGCCCGACAGGATACAACTTGAGCAGATGATGGTAGATCAGGCAATGGATTCGGTTCGCAGGGGAAAATGGCAAACTTACCTCGATGCACAATGACTACTACTATTCTATTCAATAAACCCTTCCAGGTGCTATGCCAGTTCAGTCCTGTCGAGGATAAACAAACTCTCGCCGACTATATTGATATCCCCGGAGTTTATGCAGCTGGGCGTCTCGATTACGATAGCGAGGGTTTGCTGGTATTAACCGATGATGGAAAATTACAGGCGCGTATTGCCGAACCGCGCCATAAACAGGTCAAATATTATTTGGCTCAGGTGGAAAATATTCCAGAGAGAAAATCATTGATTGCCCTTAGCCGAGGTGTGCGGCTGAAAGAAGGTATGACCAGGCCCGCTCAAGTTCGAAAGGTAGTCGAACCGGACTGGTTGTGGCCACGTGACCCGCCGATCAGGCAACGCAGGGAAATACCGACTCAGTGGCTGGAGCTGGGAATCAGCGAAGGCAAAAATCGGCAGGTGCGCCGTATGACCGCCACGATAGGCCACCCGACCTTGCGACTGATTCGTACTGCTGTTGCCGATTGGACGGTCGATGGGTTGGCACCAGGAGACTGGAAGCAGGTCGAATGAATATCAACGACTGGCAAATTGTCAGGCATTTGATTGCCGATCAAACCGGTCAACGGATCGGCGATCTGGAAGTAATGTCAGTTTCCGGTGGGGATATCAATAGCGCCTGGCGACTTCGAGACGGCAAGCATGTATTCTTTTGTAAAACTAACCAGTCTAAATGTCTGGCGATGTTTGAGGCCGAGCAGCACGGACTGGAGGAAATTCAACGAAGTGGCAGTATTCGTGTGCCGCACCCAATCGGCTGCGGTATTGCCGGCGATCAGGTTTTTATGGTTATGGAGTTTGTCGAGTTGTCCGGCAGGTTTGATGAATCCAAACTGGCGCGTTGTATCGCGACAATGCATCTGTGTACGCGAGAGAAATTCGGATTTGCGCTCGACAATACGATTGGTTCGACCCCGCAACCTAATGCCTATGAAAGCGACTGGGTAAAGTTCTGGCAGAAGAATCGCCTGGGTTTTCAATTATCTCTGGCTAAAAAGAATGGCTGCGGTGGCGAACTGTTTGAGACTGGCATGCAGTTAAACCAGCAAATTGGTGAGTTATTTCCAGACTACCTACCAGTGCCTTCCTTATTACACGGTGATCTCTGGAGCGGTAACCAGGGAGCGGATGCCACGGGTAAGCCGGTGATCTACGATCCCGCCTGTTATTACGGAGATCACGAGGCTGATCTGGCGATGATGGAGTTATTCGGCCATCCCGGAGAGCTTTTTTTCCCGGTATATCGAGAAATTTTCCCGATTGATGACGGATATTCTGTGCGGCGCAATTTGTACAATCTTTATCATATTCTAAACCACGCGTTATTATTTGGCGGAGCTTATCGGTTACAAGCTCAACGCATGATCGATAATTTACGTTCGCAGCTGTGAATCGGCAGACGAGATAAAATTTCTGATAAGCAAGCCGTCCCCTTGAACGGGAAATCGTTACTGTACATAGCGTCGCGGATTCATGTAGACTCTGTGAATAATTATAAATCCGATCAAAAAACAGTGTAAACAGACCTGTGCAAACAACTAAAACATCGGCCCTGATAGTCGAGGATTTACATAAAAGTTTCGGAGACGTCGAGGTACTGAAAGGTGTTCACCTCGACGCACATGAAGGCGACGTAATCTCAATGCTCGGCTCTTCCGGCTCGGGAAAAAGTACCTTCCTGCGATGTCTGAATCTACTCGAAATCCCAAATAGTGGTAGCGTGACGCTGCATGGTGAAACCATTCGCATGCGAATAGACAAATACGGTCTGCCGGTACCCGAAGACATGAAACAGGTTATCCGCATGCGCGCGAAACTCGGCATGGTATTCCAGAGTTTTAATCTGTGGGCACATATGACGGTTCTGCAAAATGTTACCGAATCCTTGATTCATGTGCTGGAAATGCCGAAATCCGAGGCGCTGGAACGCGCCGAGGCGACGCTTCACAAAGTCGGAATGTATGATCGTAGAGAATATTATCCGGCGCATATTTCAGGCGGACAGCAACAGCGTGCGGCGATAGCCAGGGCGCTGGCGATGGAGCCTGAGGTCATGCTATTCGACGAACCGACGTCGGCGCTGGATCCAGAACTGGTCGGCGAAGTTTTGAAGGTCATGCGTAATCTCGCCGATGAAGGCACAACGATGATCGTGGTTACTCACGAAGTTGGTTTCGCGCGCGATGTTTCGAATAAAGTCATTTTTCTGCACGAGGGCCAAATCGAAGCCGAAGGTCCTCCGCAGCAAATGTTTGGTAACTCCGAGTCGGAGCGGTTTCGCAAGTTTCTGACGCGAGCATTGCACTGACTTCGAGTTGCCGGTATTAAAATCTGGTTCGACCGTGAATCGGAGAAATAATAATCATACCTGTGGAGGTAAATGTTAATGAGTATTAAAAGACTGTTATTCGTGTTTGTCGCGATTGTGTTAGCCAGTGCTTCAGCGCAGGCTGCCAAGCTTAGAGTTGGTGTCGAAGGCGCTTACCCGCCTTTCTCCTGGAAGGAACCGGACGGGTCCCTGAAAGGATTTGATATCGATTTCGCCTATGAAATCTGTAAGCGCCTGAAAAGGGATTGCGAACTGATCGAACAGGAATGGGATGGCATGATTCCCGCCCTGCTGTCGAGGAAATTCGACACCATTATTGCGTCGATGTCGATCACTGAGGAGCGCAAGAAGAAAGTCGACTTCACCGTCAAGTATTACCAAACGCCAGCGGGCGTAGTCGCGAAGGAAAATGCAGGATTTGATCGTAGTAATGCTGGAATGAAAGGCAAGCGTCTCGGCGTACAACGGGCGACCACTCATCAGTGCTCCGCAGAAAAGTTGTTCCCCGATGCGGAGTTGGTGTTATACGCGACCCAGGAAGAGGTGTTTCAGGACCTGGCATCAGGAAGGCTGGATGCCCAGATCTCCGATTCGTTGCAGGCGCTTGAAGGCTTCCTCAATCAGGATGCGGGCAAGGGCTACGCATTTCTCGGCGACATGGTGACAGATGAAGAGTGCCAGGGTATAGGCGCCGGTTTTGCGGTACGTAAAGCGGATACCGAACTGCGTGATTCATTAAGCGAAGCCATCAAGGCGATACGGGCCGATGGCACTTACAAAACACTTAACGATAAGTACTTTGAAATTGATGTCTACGGCGGTTAGGTTTCCGTTATAGCCATCCATCCACTCATAATGATGGCGCCTGTACAGGGCGCCACCGTTTATCTTCGGTACTAATATGGATACCGTCTGGGCATATCGCGGTTTACTGTTCGAAGGAACCGTGGTTACCGTACAACTGGCCATCGCCTCGTTGTTACTCGCGGTATTTTTCGGTCTTATCGGCGCTACTGCGAAATTGTCGAGCAATCGGCTGTCGCAGAAAATTGCGGGGCTGTACACGACGTTAATTCGGGGTGTACCCGACCTGGTTCTAATGATGCTGCTGTTTTACGGAGGACAGCAATTATTGAATGATTTCGGAGAAGCGACCGGTTGGTGGGATTATCTGGAGCTCAACCAGTTCACCTCTGGTGTATTTTCCATAGGCTTTGTATTCGGCGCCTACATGACAGAAACTTTTCGTGGCGCGATCCTGGCGATTCCTCGCGGCCAAATCGAGGCTGGCATCGCCTGCGGAATGACGCCGATGAAAATATTCCTACGTATTACCTGGCCACAAATGGTGCGCTTCGCACTACCGAGTTTCACTAATAACTGGCTGGTGCTGGTGAAGGCGACTGCGCTGGTCTCGGTGATCGGTTTACACGACCTGGTGTGGAATGCATCGACCGCAGGACGTTCAGTGCGTGAACCCTTTACCTTCATGTTCTCTGTGCTGATAATCTATCTGATGCTAACCGCGGTGTCCGACGTGGGACTGCGCTGGCTGGATCGTAAATACAGTGCCGGAGTGCACAGGGTCTAGACTATGGACGAAACAGCCGAACGCACATTCTGGGAGTATCTGACCTACATCAGCGAAAATCACTCTCCGCTCGACTTTATGCTGATATGGGACAATATCGACCGATTTTTGTGGGGCATGATGCTGACGCTGGAGATTACCGTCCTCGCATTGCTACTAGGCGGTTTACTGTCGGTGCCGATGGCGATTGCACGAGCCTACAAACATCGCTGGTTGAATTTCCCCATCTGGTGCTTCACCTATTTCTTTCGTGGCACCCCGTTGCTGGTGCAGACCTATCTGATTTACTACGGGCTCGCCCAGTTCGACGCGGTACGCGAGAGCTTTCTCTGGGATCCAATTTTGTCGAGCGCCTGGTGGTGTGCGCTGATTGTCTTTACATTGAATACCGCCGGATATACCACCGAATTTTTGCGCGGTTCGATCGAAACCACGCCCTCCGGAGAAATCGAGGCAGCACGCGCCTGCGGCATGTCACCGATGACGATGATGCGTCGAGTAGTGCTCCCGAGTGCGTTTCGTCGGGCCTTGCCGGCTTATTCGAATGAAGTTATTTTCATGCTACACAGTTCGGTAGTATTGAGCACGATTACCTTGCAGGATCTTCTCGGCGTCGGGCGATGGTTGAACGGGCGTTACTATCTCGCCTACGAAGGCTTCGTCACCGCAATGATTTTTTACATGATACTGGTGTACCTTCTCAGCCGAGGGTTCCGCTTCTGGGAAAAGCACTGGCTTGTACACCTGCGCCAGCGTGAATCCGAGACTACACAGGTTGTGCCCGAAGCAGGATAGGCGGCAGCGTCAAAAATCAAAAGCTGAGGCTTTATTAAAGAGACCGTAATGAAAACCGACTTCGATACAATTATTGTCGGCGGTGGCCTGGTCGGCGCGGCAGTTGCCTGCGGTATTGCCAGTAGGGGAACTTCAGTGGCAATTGTTGATGGTGAGGACGGCGATTTTCGCGCCTCACGTGGAAACTTCGGGTTGGTGTGGGTACAGGGCAAGGGGGCAAAGCATGCACCCTATGCACAGTGGAGTGGTAATGCGGCGAAATTGTGGCCGTCATTCGAGTCTAAATTGCGAGATACCACCGGTATTAATATAGGCTTCCAGCAAAACGGTGGTTTCGACTTTTGTCTGAGCGAGCAGGAATGGCAGGTCCGAAGCGAAGAAATGCGCTCTGTCGCACAGCATACGCAAGCTGTATTCGAATACAGTATGCTCAAACATACCGAACTGAAACAAAAAATACCACAGATCTCCGATGATGTTATCGGCGCCAGTTTTTCTCCTCAGGATGGGCACCTGAACCCGCTTTATCTACTACGGGCGCTACACCAGCTTTTCGTTTTACTCAATGGTGCTTATCGGCCACGGCAACGAGTGGTTTCGGTTCAGCCAGATGGTGACGGATTTATTCTGCGCAGCGGTTCTACCAGATACACCGCCGGGCAGGTGGTGCTCTGCGCTGGTCTCGATAATCAAAGGCTGGCCAAAGAACTCGATATGGACATTCCAGTGCATCCGATTCGGGGTCAATTGTTAATCACTGAACGGCTAAAACCTTTTTTGCGCTACCCCTGTTTGCAAATTCGCCAGACCCAGGAGGGCACTTTACAAATCGGTGATTCGCATGAAGATGTGGGTCTCGACGAGGGTACTACGCTTGATGTCATCACCGCTTTGGCAACGCGAGCCGTGCGTATATTTCCTCATTTGAAGAATGTTAAATTGAATCGTGCCTGGGGTGCTTTACGTGTGATGACAGCCGATGGCATTCCCATTTATCATCGTTCTGAACGCTACCCCGGTGCTTTTGCGCTGAGCTGTCATAGCGGCGTTTCACTTGCCGCAGCACATGAGAAGTTAATCTCTGGTTGGATTTGCGGCGATCAAAGCGATTTGCTAATTCCTGAATTTTCTGTTGATCGATTCGATGTTTCAAAGACTCAAAAACACATCGCCTGAACTGGTTGAATTAAACCTCGACGGGCAACCGGTTTCGGTGCCGACGGGTATTTCGGTGGCAGCCGCGTTACTATACCTCGATGCAAAGCCAATACGGCGTACAGCGGTGAGCGATTCGCCGCGGGCACCTTATTGTATGATGGGGGTCTGCTTCGATTGTTTGATCGAAATTGATGGACAGCCTAATCTGCAGGCCTGTCAGGTAAACGTCGCCAGGGGTATGCAGATACGACGCCAAAACGCTGCTTACGATAGTGAGGCGATGTAGATGCCATTATCTAAATCGCATTATTCGGTATTGGTGATTGGTGGTGGGCCTGCCGGTATGGCTGCGGCTAAAACGGCAGCGAAATATGGCGTCGATGTAGCCCTTGTCGATGAACAGTTTCAGCCCGGCGGACAGATTTACAGAAATGTTGACCGCAGTCCATTGCCCGATATCGACCTGCCAGGTAAGGAATATACCTTTGGTAAAACAGAAGTTTTAAGTTTCCGGCAGGCAGATATTGATTACCAGCCCGGTGCGTCGGTCTGGTATTTAGATCGAGATCGTTGCGTCGGTGTTTTAATCGATGGTGTTAACCATCGTTTGAGCGCGGATAAGATCATCATTGCGGTGGGTGCGCAGGAGCGACCGATGCCGATACCTGGCTGGCAGTTACCCGGCGTAATGAGTGCTGGTGCGGGTCAAATTCTGCTCAAATCCGCCGCGTTGGTTCCGGGCGCTGATGTGGTGCTGGCAGGTAGTGGGCCGCTGCTATTATTGCTTGCCTGGCAGTATATCCGGGCTGGGGTATCGATTAGCGCTATTCTTGATACAACCACAAAAATTAACCGCATCAAAGCTTTAGCGCATTTACCACGCGCACTAGGCGCAGTCGATTATCTGTGGAAAGGGTTGGGTCTGATAAGGACCATTCGGCGTGCTCGAATTCCGCTATTTAGCAACGTCAGTCAACTGGTTGCCGAGGGTGAGCCAAAGTTGCAATCGATTAGTTTTAGAAGTGGTGGTCGGGATCACAAAATAAAAACCTCATTATTACTATTACATCAGGGCGTGATACCGAGCCTACACATGGCACAGGCGGCTGGTTGCGGGATAGGCTGGAACGAGTCGCAACAATGCTGGATACCCGAAGTAGATAGTTGGGGACAAAGTTCGCTACCGGGTATATTGATCACGGGTGATGGCGCAGGCATTTCGGGTGCCCGGGCTGCGAGTTTGAGCGGGCAGCTTTCGGGGCTTCAGGTAGCCTATGAGCTAAAGCAAATTGACTGTAAGCAGCGAGACAGGTTAGCAGTTACGCTGAGAAACGCCTGGAATCGACATCGCTCGATTCGACCTTTCCTCGACGCATGGTATCGGGCTCCAGATTCTTACCTGAATCCGCCGGACGAAACCATGGTGTGCCGGTGTGAAGAAGTGTTCGCCAGTGAGATTCGAGATATAGCCAAAATTGGGTGTATCGGACCGAATCAGGCAAAAGCCTTTACGCGTTGCGGCATGGGGCCTTGCCAGGGACGCCTATGCGGGAATACAGTGGAGCAGATTATGGCTAAATCGCGTGGTGAATCTGTCGCACAAACCGGCAGGTATCGAGCACGACCACCACTTAAGCCAATCACTTTAGGCCAGATAGCTGGCAGTATGGATCCCGGAGAATCGAACCAATGATTACTGTTTTTAATCAACCACTCGGTGGTAATGAAATGCCTCGTTTTGGTGGGATAGCGACGATGATGCGTTTGCCACATGTAGCCGATGCAACAGGCCTGGATGTAGCTTTTGTTGGAGTACCATTTGATATCGGAACCTCGAATCGTCCAGGTGCACGCTTTGGCCCACGCCAGATTCGTACCGAGTCGTGCTTAATCCGCCCTTATAATATGGCGACGCGAGCGGCGCCCTTCGATTCGTTGCAGGTTGCCGATATTGGTGATGTAGCAATTAATACCTTTAATCTGGCTAAATCGGTCGCGATAATCGAATCTGCCTACGATGACATTTTGGCGCATGACTGTAAGCCGCTGACGCTCGGCGGCGATCACACCATTTCATTACCGATTCTGCGAGCCTTGAACAAGATTCACGGGCCAGTCGGTATAGTGCACGTCGATGCCCATGCCGATATCAACGACGCCATGTTTGGCGAGCCGGTCGCACACGGCACACCATTTCGCCGCGCGATTGAAGAAGGTCTGATCAATCCGACACGCATGGTTCAGATTGGATTACGCGCGACCGGTTACGAGGCCGATGACTTCGACTGGCCGCGCTCACAGGGAGTACGTGTGGTGCAGGCTGAAGAATGCTGGTATCAGTCTTTAAAACCTTTAATGGCAGAGGTGCGCGAACAGCTTGGCACAGGCCCGGTGTATATAACTTTCGACATCGATGGCCTCGATCCTGCTTACGCTCCGGGCACCGGTACTCCCGAAATCGGCGGGTTGACAATTCATCAGGGGCTGGAAATAATTCGTGGTTGCTGGGGTCTCGATGTGATCGGTGGTGATCTGGTTGAAGTAGCGCCTGCCTACGATACCTCGGGCAATACATCGCTGACTGCTGCAAACCTGTTGTTTGAGATGTTATGCGTTTTTCCAGGCGTGGTTTATCGTGCTTGATGATGATTTGCCAGTGGTCCGATTTTGGCCAACATCGATTTGATGAATTGGATCTGTTGGCGCTAGCGGATAATTAATTGTTTGGTTTTTATCTGTGAGCCCGACTTATGGTTCGAATGCTAGTAATTCTACAATTAGTCAGTTTTGAAACAATATTTCGCACACAAAGACTTTCCTTGCTCCGTAGCTACTATTGAGTAGGTGCGCGAGGAACTTCTTTTTTTGCCAAAAAGAAGTACCCAAGAAAAGGGCAGCCCGATTGAGTGGCCTGCGGCTTCCTGGAAATGAATCGATTTAGGCGGGCACGCAGCCATTCGCATCCATGCTCAAGGCTGCTCTACGGACATCCCTGTCCGTAGACCCACCGAAATCGATTCATTTCCAGCACACAAAGAGGGCAGTTTAAAACCCCAATTGTCAAGATGCGCTTTTTTTACCCCCCCCTTTCAAGCCCTCGGCAAAATAGTGCTCAGATCAGGGTAAATTGGCAGGGATGCCAATTTTGGCCCACTCGTGCCGGGAGCGCGTGTGGGCCGACCCTGATATGAGTGCTATTTTGTCGATTTTAAGGGCTTGTTGGGGGCGGCTCTTTTGGTTACTTTTCTCGCCGTGAGAAAAGTAACTCGCGCACCTACTCGGTAATAGCTACGGAGTAATGAAAGTCTTAGTGTGCGAAACCATAATGATTGAGAGAAAAATTCTATCTACTAACAAAGACAAGCACCCCCTAGCGCCTGCGTCGCCTACGCCCAACAACCCTGGCCACAATTTCATGTTCACCACGCGCCTGCGCCTTAGCGCCTTCAGAAATTTCACCCAGAACTCGATGGATGTCGTCCATACCAGGCGGGGCAGATATTGGCGTGCTATCCAGCGCCAATCGCATTGCGGCGACGTGTTTGGGTGAGGTGCCACAGCAACCACCAATGATGCGAGCGCCTGCGTCACGCGCCATTACTGCATATTTGGCCATTATTTCCGGGGTGCCGTTGTAGACGATCTTGCCATCGACAAATGATGGAATTCCGCAGTTGGCTTTGGCGACTAGTACCGGATTAGTGCCTTCGATCGCAGTGGACTTCATATTCAGTACCGCGGCGACTACTTCCGAGGCGCCAACCCCGCAATTAGTTCCACAGGCATGTGCATGGGGCTTT
This sequence comes from uncultured Gammaproteobacteria bacterium, assembly GCA_964196115.1. GTDB lineage: Bacteria > Pseudomonadota > Gammaproteobacteria. The sequence goes on along the minus strand of CAXMRQ010000014.1, from coordinate 5,854 downwards.
AGTTGCTGGTTTAACACCATCAGGTCTGATGCGCCTACACCCATCATAGTGCGGCCATTGGTATCAAAACTCATCGTAAATACGATTGGTAACCCTGCCTCCCCGGCACCTGTCACCGCCAGCGCCACTTCTTCCCTGGAAGACATGGTCTCGATCCATAGTACGTCGACTCCACCCTGTTTAAGTGCAAGCGCCTGTTCGGCAAAAGCGTTCACCGCTTCCTCGGGTTGCATTTCGCCCAGGGGAGCGAGTATTTCACCGCTGGGGCCGATGGAGCCGGCACAGACTACTTCGTGGCCGGATTTTTTGATTTCTGCTTTAAGAATCTCGGTTGCGGCTATATTTAATTCGGCCACGCGATCCTGGGCATTATGCAATTTCAAACGATAACGCGTGCCGCCAAAGGTATTAGTCAGCACGATGTCGGAACCGGCGTCGATAAAACTACGATAATGAGCTGCTATTTTATCCGGCTCATCTATATTCCACAGCTCAGGGGCGTCACCACTTTGCAGGCCCATTTCAAATAAATTGGTGCCAGTTGCACCGTCGGCGAGCAGGGTGTGTTTTTCGTTTAACAGCTTCTCAAATAGATTAGTCACACTGTATCCAATATTAATCTTCGGTGTCGCCTGGTCTAGGGGTCTGTGAGCATTTAGAGTCAGCTCTACCCGAGTTTGGAAAACGGGTTAGTAACTTCGCTCGACGGCGTAGTCTGCCAAAAAGGTCAGTGCCTGTTTGAATTTATTTTCCGCTAACGACTTAATGGCTGTTTTAGCCAGTGCCGACTCAGTTGCGGCTTGCTCGCGGGTATAGTCTAGCGCCCCGGTTTCATTGATGGCATCTGTAATCGCATCTATATGCTCGAGTCCCCCCTCTTTAATAGCATTGCGAATAAGCGCCTTTTGTTCGTCATTGCCATGTTGCATCGCGTAAATCAAAGGAAGCGTAGGTTTACCTTCTGCCAGGTCGTCTCCGACATTTTTACCCAGTTCATCGCTGTTTGCGGTGTAGTCGAGCGCGTCGTCGACCAGTTGAAAGGCGGTTCCCAGATGCTTGCCGTATTCGCGTAAGCCCTGTTCAACTTGAGGGTCTGCATTGCCGAGTATCGCGCCAATTTGCGTAGCCGCCTCGAACAGGCAGGCGGTTTTGCCGTAAATGACCTGCTGATATTTTTGTTCCGAAGTATCCGGGTCGTTGATATTCAGTAACTGCAAAACCTCACCCTGAGCAATAGTATTGGTAGCATTGGCGAGTAAATCCATAATCCGCATAGACTGCGCCCTGACCATCATTTGAAAGGCCCGCGAATAGAGGTAGTCGCCGACCAGTACAGCGGCTTCGTTACCCCAAATATTACTTGCAGTTTGTTGTCCGCGGCGCATTTGTGAATCGTCTACAACATCATCGTGTAATAGCGTAGCAGTGTGGATAAACTCGACTACTGCAGCCAGTAAGGCATCGTCATCGCCGCTATATCCGCAGGCTTTCGCCGATAATAAAACCAGAATCGGACGTAGACGCTTGCCACCACTATAGATAATGTGTTGGCTTAACTGGTTGATTAACGCCACTTCAGATGCCAGGTTATCGGTGATCACCTGGTTGACCCGCAGCATATCGCCCGCAGTCAGGCCTTTGAGGTCATCCAGATTGAAACGGGTGTCAGAGGATAATAATGCTTCTGTCATAAAATATGGCTTGCCTGCAATCGAAAAAGAGCTGCTCAGATTCGAGATAGTTTAGCGCAAATAAAGCCTTAGTGGTGTCCCTAAAATTAATTTTTTAACAGGCCCTCGTGCTTCAGGCAGAGTCTAGAGACTGGTAATAATTAATCAAAATTTGCGCGACTTCGGGGCGCGAGAATTCTTTTGGCGGTGCTATGCCTTCGCCCAGCATTTCGCGAACCCGCGTGCCGGACAGTAATACAAAGTCGTCTTTAGTATGGTCGGGCGCTTCATTCATCATCACCACCCGATTCAGCTTTTTTGACCAGGCGGTATGGTCGGCACGGAAAATTTCGATTTGCAGCGCGTCTTGCGGCACGTCGGTATCGAATATGGTTTGAGCATCAAACGCCCCGTAGTAGTCGCCCACTCCGGCGTGATCGCGACCGATTATAAAATGACTGGCGCCCAGATTCTGGCGGAAATAGGCGTGCAGAACCGCTTCACGTGGACCGGCATAAAGCATATCAAAACCGTAACCGGTAACCATTGCGCTGTTTTCGGCAAAATAAAGTTTGACCATAGTGCGGATTGCGTCATCGCGCACATCGGCTGGAATATCGCCGGGTTTCAGTTTGCCGAGTAGCATATGAATAACCAGGCCATCACAGTTGAGTCTATCCATGGCCATGTGGCAGAGTTCTTCGTGGGCCAGGTGCATCGGGTTGCGGGTTTGAAATGCAGCGACACGGTGCCAGCCGCGTTTTTCAATCTCGGCTCGAATTTCGACTGCTGTTCTGAAGGTATTGGCGAAATCGGTGGCGAAATAACTGTAATTCAACACCTGTATCGGACCACTAATTGCGACTCGGCCCTGAGCGTTGAAAGCGGCCACGCCGGGATGCTCGGCATCGTTAGTGGCATATACCTTTTCGGTCATTAATGCCATTTGCCTGTCGTTGACCGTTTCGATCGATTCTACCTGTTGTATTGCGATCACCGGATTGCCTTCAACGTTGGGGTCGCGCAGCGCTATGCGACCAGCGTTGCCGATTGATTCACTGGATTCAACCAGATTTAATATCGGTACCGGGAAGAATTGCCCCGAAATGGTTTGCATATTCTGCGCCACGTTGAGCGCGTCGGCCAAATTCATATAACCGGTAAGCGGGTTAAAATATCCACCGGCTAGCATCACCGCGTTCGCAGCTGTCGCGGAGCTGACCAGTAATGACGGCAGAATTTCTGCTTCTTCGATCAGAGCCTGGCGTTGAGCTTTATCTTCAACGAACAGGGGATTTAGGGTATCTGAACCAATCGGCTTGATCATATTATTTCTCTTATTAATTGCCAGGCGAGCAGGTAGTTCGACTGTAGCTATTGCCATTCAGGTTTGCAAACGTATCTACCTATATCAACATAGAGGCTATTTATTAGGGTTGCTTTAATAAGCATGAATAACTAGGTACATTTTTGCAAGGTCGAGCTGATATGCCGCAGACTTTGCATAAAATCTGGCGCATCGGATCTGATGTTATATATCGGCAGGTTGAATTTCCGGGCAATATTTTGCGCCAGTTTCGACGCTGTGGATTCGTTATGTAGCAGGCATTTTGCCGGGGTTTGTTTTAACAGTTTTTCAATGCGCTGCAATTCGCGGATGGCGGGTGGCTGTTCGTTTGAATCATGCAAAACGGCGATAGCCTTAACTCCTGTATCGTTTTCGAAATGACTAAAAAAATCATGATCCAGCAGATAAGCAGGTTTCTTCTCCTTCAGTTGTTTACGGGTCGACTGACCCCAGGATTCGATTAATTGTGACAGTTGAGCCGCATTACTGGAATAATGCGCAACGTTTTGGGAGTCAACGCGGCCTAGCGCCGAACGAACCTGCTCGACAATTTGCAATAAAAGAGTCGGTGAATACCAGATGTGTCCGTCTTGCTGTTTCAGACCGAGCGCTCTGTGCAACTCTATCGCCTCGGTATCGCTGTTAATAATCCCTGGCAGATCACCAAAGCCATTTTCAAAATTGCGGTCTATCCAGATCACCAGATCTGCCTGTTTAAGCAGGCGCATTTGCGAGGGTTTGAAAGCAAAATCATGCACGGAAGCCTTAATCAACAGTCCAGGTTCGGCGATGTCCTGCATAATCGATTTAGTGATCAGGTACAGGGGTTCGATCGAGGTGACGACCTTGATACTTGCCTGGCTGGAAAAGGACAACAGGCAAAAGAAAATAATCAGATAACGCATTAATTATGAATGGCAAGATGATAAGTTACGTTATAATATAACATTATGAAATCCACCGATAGCAATCCCTGTATTGCATTTGAACATCATGACCACCGTGATTGCCAGCATCAACTACTGTCTGAAGCGATGGCGCTGTGCACTAAAAGAAACGCGCGCTTAACCAAGCGTCGCCTGCAAGTGCTCGAAATTTTATTACGATCACATCAACCGATGGGAGCCTACGAGATTATGGCCTGCATGAATCAGGTGCAAAGCAAAGCTGCGATAGCGCCACCGATTGTATACCGCGCACTGGATTTCCTGCTTGCTGAAGGTCTTGCGCACCGCATCGAAAGCAAAAATGCCTATATCTCCTGTGGGCGTCCGGGTCATCAGTGCGCCGCACAGTTTTTGATTTGTCTGGGTTGTGAAAAAGTTGCGGAACTGGAAAACCGTGAGTCTGGTCTATTATCGGATGCGGCCCGCCTTGGATTTACGGTTGATTCTTCGGTAGTGGAGATTTCCGGGCACTGTGCGGATTGTGGTAAAAATGACAGCTGAGCTTTTACTCAGTGCAAAGGGTATCAGCTTTTCACGCGGGCAAAAGCTGATACTCGACCAGGTAAGTTTTGATCTGTATCGAGGTGAGATTACCACAATCATCGGCCCCAATGGCGCGGGCAAATCGACCTTAACCGGTATCGTTAACGGATTAATTGATAACTTTAGTGGTGAAATCAAACGCCAGCCTGGCTTGAATATTGGATACCTACCACAGAGAGTCTATGTTAATACCCTGATGCCGCTCAGTGTCGAGCGATTACTTCAATTAACCCGATCGGTAAACGCCAGCGAAGTCGATGCGGCATTGGCGCAGGCTGAAGTCGCCTATTTAAAACACCGCCAGGTACAGTCTCTGTCCGAAGGCGAGCTAAAACGCGTGTTGCTGGCCAGGACAACACTGGGTAAACCAGACCTGATAGTGCTTGACGAGCCTACCGCCGGCGTCGACGTAACGGGTGAGCTAAAAATGTACGAACTGATCAGCGATTTTCGCAAACAGCTACAGTGTGGCATATTGCTGGTGTCGCATAATTTGCATCTAGTGATGTCGAAAACCGATCAGGTGTTGTGTTTGAATCAACATCTGTGCTGCTCGGGCCTGCCCGAGTCAGTTAGCCAGCACCCGGAATATCAGGCATTGTTTGGTCAACAGGCAGCCGATTCAATTGCTGTGTATACCCATCATCATGATCACGTGCATGATGTCTCTGGAGATTCGGGGCATCATCATGGCTGAGTTACTAGATGATTTTCTATTCCGAAGCATCATAGCCGGAGTGATGATGGTCAGTATTGCTGCGCCTATCGGTTGTCTGATGGTTTGGCAGAGGCTGGCTTTTCTAAGCGATACGCTAGGGCATGCCGCGGTGATGGGAGTAGGTTTGGGGTTGCTACTACAAATTCCCCCGATGTTCGGCGTACTCGCGGTAATACTGGTAATCGTAGTTTCGCTGAGCCAGGTCATTAATTTCAATAATGCGCTTTCGGAAACCACGCTGGCAGTAATTTCCCATACCGGCCTTGCTGCCGGGTTGATATTACTGGGCGTGTTGCCATCCAATACGGTCAGTCTCGAAGCAATCCTGTTTGGTGATCTGCTAGCGGTTACATTGGCCGATCTTGGCGTAATTTTAATGACTACACTGATATTGATATTCCTGCTAAAACGGCACTGGAATTCATTTGTCGCAGTATCAGTGAGTCGCGAAATCGCTCAGGCCGAAGGTATCGAGGTGCGTAAGGTGCAATTATTGATGTATTTGATGATTGCCCTGTTAGTCGCGGTGATGATGAAAGTGATGGGGGTATTGCTGATCGCGGCAATGTTGGTAATCCCCACCAGCTCCGCCCGTATGCTGAGTACTAGCCCTGAGCGGATGGTGGTA
>CAXMRQ010000013.1:0-33820 GCA_964196115.1 uncultured Gammaproteobacteria bacterium | reverse complement strand
CGCACGGTCTGCAACGCGATTGCGGTCGCCGACCACCCAAGAACGATCACCGGTATCCAGGCATGTGCCAGAAAGTCAACGAACTTGTCATAAGACCAGACGGCGTCATGATACTCCCGACTGAACAACCCCGTGATCGTTTCCCCATATAGATTTGACCACACCAGTATGACAATTAGCGCAAACAGGAAATTCGGTATCGCTATTCCGAGATAGGAAAAAAACCTGATGTAAACATTCAGGGAGCGCCTGTTGGCAGTGGCTGAGTAGATACCTACGGGTATGGCTATGAGGTATGCCAACAGCAACGACGACAGGCAGAGCCCGAGCGAAATCCAGAATTTTGTTCCTAGTAATAAAGTAATCGGTGTCCGCAAGACGCAAGAGTAGCCAAAATCGCCATGCACAAATACGTCCTTCACCCAGTACAGCCAGCGAATGAAGACGGGCTCTTCATAAGGATTAGGGAGATTATAAAAGTAGAAAAACGTCAGGCAGCGCTCACCGTATTGCACCGGACTAAGCTCCATCAAAGTGAAGATGGTCAAGGTCACGATGAGCAACGTGCCGATTGCCAAGATAAATCTCATGCACACAAAACGGAAAAACTGCAACATCGTTGCCACCCCCGAATCTTCTCGACTTAATCCAATGCTATTAAAAACAACCGCGCGAACAGGGTGTCTGAACTAGAAAGGAAACCACAAATAGATCAGGCCCCGCAACAACCCTATCACAGTCCTCTTTTGACCGATCAGAGACTACATGGCAGAAGTATATCAGACCTCTCAAATGGCCGCTTTGGGACAGCCGCCTTTCACTATCGATGATCGAAGGTCGGCTTCCGGTTAGCAGACTTTCAAATGCCATGGTTCAAAGGCAGGAGTCGGCACGAAGCGGACGGTGCCTCCCCCATAGAAAAAAGCAAAGTGTAAGCATCAGAACCGTTTCTGATCTTCGCAAGGATGTAACATCCGTTCAAAGTAGTTAAAATCAAAAAATATGTGGCGAATTCGAATTCTGATGGGAATCTGTGTCACCCTGGGAGTAGCACTCGCGGGTGAATCAGTTGCCTGTGGGTCGCTTGTTCCGACGTTCATTGCCCCCGCCTTGCCCAATACGATTACCGGAAAACCGGGCCCCGGCATGTTTCTGGTGGCCAAGCGGGCGCTCGACGGCTCACATTTTGCACAATCCGTTGTATACCTGGTAGAGCATGGTGAGGGCGGCACAGTGGGTTTGATCGTGAATCGGTCAAGTGATGTCAGCCTGTCCGAAGCGGTACCCGACATCGAAGATAACCTGGCAGCAGCACATGCGCTGTACTATGGAGGACCGGTTGGACTGCCAAGGATACTTATGTTAGTGCGAAGTGAATCAGCAACGGAGGGAATGACACATGTCATCGATGACGTTTATATCAGCTCGGATCGACGCGTACTCGACGAGGTACTTGCGGCGAAAAAACCCGATAACAAACTTCGTTTTTACCTCGGCCATTCCGGTTGGGCGGCCGGTCAGCTCGATTTCGAGCTCTTGCGTGGCAGCTGGCATGTCGTAGCAGCCGACACTGACGCGATCTTCTCCGACGAAACGGGCTCGTTGTGGAACAAATTGATTGAGCGATTGGAACCGATGGGTATTCAGGTGGATAGGCGACCATTATTGCCAATCCTGGCGTCTGCTTACCCGAGAGTGGATTCTTATTAGCAGCTGCCAGACTGCCGGAATCCAGTTAGCAGTCATTCCCGATCAGGCGAAGGTCGGCGGGATTCGGCCATGAGCGGTCGCACGTAAATATTGGATCGTGGCGACCATTTCATTCTCAATCCGTAAAACGCGGCCTACTCCCTAATTCTTTTAAGTTTTCCGCCGAATCGACCAATAGTGGAACTTCGCAGTCAGTGAAAAATGTTATATTTTTTGACCTAGATCAAATCCATGCTCGCCTTTCTGCTCTAGCCTTGATCAGTTAAGCAGATCAGTACGATCTACTTCTTAGTGCGCAACGCGGGGGGAGGGCTTCGTAATCGAGACGGAAACAATCAAAATTAACCGTTTGGTAGATACGATCTTTAGTCGCATTGAACGCTCTATCAAGTTGTCGGGCAAGAATTTTATTTGGAAAAAACAAGCATTAGGAATAGCAAGAAAAATATTTCACAACAACAATATTGATATAGATTTCCTGGTCGAGTTTATATTGAGTGGAGAAAAGAAATTATCCCCGGCCAAAATTAGTAAGGCAACCCTGGAGCATAAAGCCCTGCTGAGCAAAGCCCTTTATGGCACGGTTGTAAACAGGATTAATGAAGGCCTTATATCAGAAAAACTCCTGCTTAAGATTATTGATGACCGGTGGGATAGTGACTTTTTTGAGCGTATAAAAAACTCAGAAAATCGCTATCTCGAAATGTACGGAAGATCACCTCCCGGATTTGTCCTTATCAGTCCAAGTAAGCATTGCAATCTTACTTGTGAAGGATGTTATGCTTCATCAACTTCAAGAACCAAAGAGCATCTTGACTATGATGTAGTGAAGAGGATCATAAAAGAATCGCATGATGAGTGGGGCTCACATTTAGTTGCAATTTCCGGGGGTGAACCACTCATGTACCGATCCAATGGCAAAGGCTTACTTGATCTGGCTCGCGAGTTTCCTTTCATGTATTTCACTGTTTATACAAATGGTACGCTAATCTCTAAATCGGTAGCAAAGGAGATGGCATCTGTAGCCAATATAGCACCCGCTATATCTATTGAAGGTTTAGAGACAGACACCGATAACAGAAGAGGGAATGGGGTTTACAGTAAGGTTCTTACTGCCATGGAAAATCTTAGAGAAGTTGGTGTACCTTTTGGTGTATCAATTACCGCTACAAAAAACAATATTGATACACTTCTAACCGAATCCTTTTACGATTATCTGTTCGATCATCTTAAAACCTCTTATGGATGGATATTTGAATATATGCCAATTGGCAGAGGGGCGGAGACCGAGTTGATGCCCGATCCAGGAGAAAGGAGGGAGCTATTTGAATTGCTCGACAAACAGAATATAGGAGGGCGATTTATGTGTGATTTTTGGAGTACGAGTCCTTCCGCTGAAGGCTGTATTGCGGCGGGAAGATCATCCGGGTACTTGTACATTAACTGGAACGGAGACGTCGTTCCCTGCGTCTTTAACCCCTATTCTGACACGAATATAAACAATGTATTTCGCCAGGGAGGAACATTGACGGATGCGGTTGAAAATAGTGGTCTGTTTAAATCTATAAGAAGTTGGCAGAGTGACTATGGGTTCCATAGGGGTGCGTATGCAAATAACCTTATGGCTCCGTGCCCAATTCGAGATCATTTCAAAGATTATAAGAAAATATTAATGCAGACACATGCCTCGCCTATTGATGAATCCGCGAAGATCGCTCTATCGGACCCCGAATACTACGAGAAGATGGTTGCCTATGGCGACTTGGTAGAAAAGGAATTAAAGCCTATATGGGATCATCGCTTTTGTGGAAGGATCTGAATAGCTGTGTAAAGCTAGCACTAGTTCTCGTGGTTCACATGAATGACTCCAATGTGCCGATACTGTTGAAAAACTCCCAATTTTTCTGCCGGACAAAACGATTTGCGTTTTAAGCTTCTTATCGAACTTAACACACGGAGGGGACCATATTAATCGTGATCTGTTCTTACAAAGTCACTAATAAACTCTCGAACATATCGATAAGTGAAGTCCAGGTTAATTTGGTTTTCAACGTGGAATTCTCCCATCCAAATTTTAGAGTTTTTCAACAGTATCTGCCGTTCTCTGCCGTCAGAACTATTTCATCCAGAGTCCGCTGTGGGTCTATTCTGTTGAAAAACTCTTTTTCTACAGGTCGAGAAAAATCTTAGCCTCTTTGACGAATTTTGTTCATCTTGGTACGAGGGGATATATGAATTAGCTAAACTCTCGGCACAGACCTTCTCATTACCTCCTGGACATGGATTGAATGGCATCCTTAGATAAAATCGATTCCAGCAAAAATTTCGCCTTTATTGTTTTTCGAGTTTTTCAACAGAATAGGTCGACAGCCGCCTTTCACTATCGATGATCGAATGTCGGCTTCCGGTTAGCAGTCCTTCAGGTGCCAGGTTTCAACGGTCAGAGCCCGGCACAGTGCAGACATCCAGTTATTAATTCAAAATAAATAACTATGTCCCTTTTTCCCCGGTTGACTTCCAATTTAATCAATCATTTGACATCATGATTGGATGAAAGAATTTTCCACTCTTCCTATTCTGCTAATCCTTCTGTTTGGTACTCCTGAGTTTGCTGATTTTGATAAGGGCTTAAATGCTTGCGATATAGGTGACTATGCCACCGCTTTAAAAGAGTGTAAGCCGCCATGCCGAAATTTGCTGCCAATCTAAGCTGGCTTCTACAGGAATATTCCTGGCTTGATCGGTTTCACGCCGCCCAGAAGTTGGGCTTCAAAGCCGTCGAATGTCAGTTTCCTTACGATCACCCGGCCGAGGAACTCGCCGATGCGTGTGCCGCTGCAAACCTGGAATTTATTATGTTTAACGCACCGCCCGGCAACATGGCGGCCGGTGAATACGGCCTGTCCAGCTTGCCCGGTCGCGAAGCCGAGTTCCAGGATAGCATCGGCGTTGCTTTGGACTACGCAAAGGTTTTGCGAAGCCGTTTTATCCATGTGTTGGCAGGAATAGTTCCCGAGGGTGAAAGCCGCGAGCGCTATCGCGAGGTCTATATCGAGAATCTTTCCTGGGCGGCGGTGCAGGCCCAGGACGCTGACGTCGGCATTCTGATCGAGCCCATCAACACCTTCGAACGTCCGGGCTATCTAACCACGCTGACATCAGAAGCTGCGCAGGTGCTCCGCCTGGTAGACTGCCCTAACCTCGGTATTCAATTAGATTTTCACAACGCCCAGCTGATGGAGGGCTACATTACCCGATTACTCGAAACCCATATCGGCGCGATCATGCACATGCAGATCGCCGGCATCCCAGGCCGTACGCCGCCGGATCAGGGGGAATTGAACTACCCATATTACTTCGACCTTGTCGACCGACTAGCATATGAGGGGTGGATCGGCTGCGAATTCCGCCCTAACGGTACGGGCGATGGAGCGACTAAAGTATCGCTCGACTGGGCGTCAAAATTCGGACTCGGCTAACGGCTCTAAGCGATTTCCTCGCTAACCATCCGGGTCGATAGCAGGCTTGCACCAGCGACAACCGAACGACCTATTCAGGGTCAGAAAACCGCTCATTTTATAATCGAGTTTTTCAACAGAATAGGTTGTTAATAGACCTTCAAATTAATTTCTCGAACGTCCGGTTTAGCAGGAAACTCTCAATCTGGAAGTGGGCTATGATCGGTAATTCATTGCTTGGTATCGGGCCTGTATTAGATAATTCATAACATGTTTTCCCGATATCGACGAAATTCAGGTTTCAGTACATTTCTCACACTGACAATACACAATAAAACAAAAGCCAATCGGTTGCGAATGAGGTTTCTCAGAAGCAGAGTTGCCGTTAACCTGCTTTTCAGTTTTTCAATAACAGACCAGAAAACATTCAACAACCAGGATCCGCCATCCTGCCCTTCTGTGAGAAATTCGGGCTAGAAGCGATTGAAGTTTTTCAACACCTGATAGCTGATTTTAAACGCATCTATTCTGTATTAGTGAATTTTCTGATGCCTTATTATCAGGGAATATGTTATTGATTTCCGAACGGATCATCAGACATCAGGATGCTGACATATGGCGCGTAAGTTAAAACAGCGCCTTGCTGTGGTCCCAGATCATCGAATGCCTTTATCAATCGACCGAAATGCGATTCATTTTCCGGATCTTCTTTTAGTGCTTCCAGGGCAGTGAGCAAGGGTTTTATCTCTTCGGCATCCAGATACTGCTCGAGCATCTGGATTGCAATGTCGATATCCGCAACACGAACAGGTTTCACATTTTTCCCCGTTCGAGCCTTTTTCGACTCCCCTAATTTCGGTGGTTCTTCATAAACATCCGCTGCCAGTTCTTCAGGCAGAGAGTCCGCCTTGAGCCCGGCAAATGCGTTGTATTCCTGACGTGCTCGTTGTTTTAGTTGATTGACAAAGGTATTAAATTCTTCAGCATTGGGTTTATCGATCATCAGAGACAGTATAGGGCCGCATTTAACACGGCTATTAAACTCCAGGAACGGTTTATTAACCACGGGATCGGGATTTAATATTGCCAGTACTACGGTCGATTTTTCCTCTTTAAATAGTGTTTTAAGTTGAACATTAACCACATCATCTGCAAGTTCAAATTCCCTGCTGCCTTTTAAAAATTGTTTTTGTACGAGTTTCATGGTCACGACAGATATTTTCGGTTGAATTGAAATTATACCTGCTTTTTGCGGCTATGACGCAATGCCGTTAAGTTAAGAGATACCAGCAACAAATTGGTCGTCATTGCCGCGAAGGCGGTAATCCATAGTGAAGTTATCACTAACTTTGATATGGATACCGGCCTGCGCCGGTATGACAAATTTCCTTAACATAACGGTATTGGGTTATGACGGTTTAAAAATAATGCACAGATCGCAAATCCCATTCAATATAGTGTTCCGTCCATAAAAAGGTGTGATGGGATTTCTTTGCTGTTATTGATATAATTCTTGTTCTTAACAGAATCGTATTAATGATCCTGGGTGGTTTGGAGTGGCAGATTTCTGTGACGACTATCCCGGATGAATTTCAACAGTTAATAGAATTAAGGTGATTTATGAGCGAGCAAAAGAATACCAGACCCAAGGTTCCCGAAGGTAAAGCACGCTATGTTGTTACTCGCCAGATGAAAGCCAATGAAAAGGGCTTCGTTGGTTATGAAACTGTCTGGGAGCCATTTCAAAAAGAAGTTAAATACGAAACACCTAAACGTCCCTGATTCGATTCGGAGGTACTCACCCGCAAGGTCGAGTGCAACTCTAGTAATCTAAGGAAACGTACCGCAAAAGCGGTGAGGATTAAAATCCTTGCCGTTTTTTTTGGTCAAGTCTCTGCCACAACCGGTTCGATGCAACCAGGCCAACCAGGTATTAATCCGGTGTGAATGTATAAAGTTTATTGTGAGGAATAACACCGCGTACCCCGCCTTTCGGGTTTTCCACATCTCCTCTGTAACGGGGGATAACATGGATATGCAGATGGGGAATCGACTGTCCTGCGCAACTGCCGACATTGATACCAATATTGTAGCCGTCGGGATGATACTTTTCGTCGGCTAATTTCTTTCCTTCAGCAACGAGCCTCCACAGTTCTTCGCGTTCCTCATCATTAATATCGAAGTAATCGGCAAAATGCCGGTATGGGATGACGAGGAAATGCCCCTCACTGGCCGGATGTCGATCCCAGGCAGCAAAACCGTATTTCCCCTCGACCATAGTGCGACGTCCGGGTTTGGTTATACAGAAGCGACAGTCTTCGCCTTCGGCGAGCGCGGATTGTTCAGGCATGGTTTCTTTTGAAGTCGGGTTGATTACGGGGATAGATTACTGGGGCTTGATTAGTTAATCGGTACCTGGGTGACGCCTTCGACGCCTTCGAGATCGGGGCCTTCTTCGATCTTGCCGCCATACTCGATTTCTTCCTCTGTCGCATCACGAACCAGCAATATCTCCAACCGGAAGATGACTTCACGACCGCACAGCGGATTGTTGCCATCGATGGTGACCGACTTTGCATCGACACGGGTAACCAGAAAACTCTTGGTTTGTCCCTGATCGTTCTCCATCAGGATGGCCGTACCGACATTCCGGTATTCTTCAGGGACGTTTTGAATGCGATCAGTAATTACCAGGGATTCGTCACGCGGCCCATATAGCTGGTTGCAGTCGATGGGTACTTCAATCGTTTCACCGGCCTTTTTGCCTTCAAGCTCCGCCATTACCGCTGGCGCCAGTACCTCGTTGGTGCCGTGCACATATCCCAGTGGGTATTCGATCTGTGTCAGCACCCCGCCGGAATTCTGGTCGATGACCTTATAGGTCAGCTCAACATACTGACCATCTGCGATAGTTTCATTACTCATATCTGTCATACCCTTACCCTTAAAATATGGACGCTGCAAAAATTTTAACTTCACCTCTCTCATAACCGATGACCATACGTCCCAGCCATTCGCCTTCTTTTTTAGTACTGCGCACTCTAAACAGGCAAGTCACGTGTTCGCCGCGTCGGATAAAGCCAAGAAATTCGTACTCGGGTGTAAGGCTTCGAGTCAATTCACTTTTGGCAAATTGCTTACCAACTTCCATTTCATTTAGGCCCAGTAACAAGTCATAGGAAAAGTTGCGAATAAATTTTCCGTACTGGCCTTTGTTGGAATACTTGATCAGATCATCAAAAAAAGAAAAGGCGATTGTCTGAAGTTCTTCATCAGTCTTATCGATAACATTCATACGAAGCTCGCTCAAAAAAAACGGAGAAAAAAAAGATCAACAAATTTGTGTTGACCTTTTTTGAGCCAGGGGTTGACTGTCCAACCCCTGATATTCTTGCTGAGTAAACCTCAGCGACTACTTATTCTTTATCTCCAACGATGTGATAAAGAGGTGCTTTTTCCATGGTGTATTCGCCAGTCTTTGGATCACGATGGGAAACTGTCAATACGTGCCAGTCCTTATCATCCAGTTTCATCGCATCACCACGGTAGTAGTAACCCGGCCAACGGGTTTCCTTACGGAATAGAGTATGTTGCACGACGGACTCAGAGGCCAGATGACGATGCTTCAATTCCCAGGCTCGCAGTAGCTCGTGGATGTTCTCCGCGGCAACCTTCTCAAGATCCTCTTCGAGAAGCTTCAGTTTCTTCAGACCAATGTTCAAAAGCTTTTCGTTGGTCATGTAGTTAACAATTGCACCACCAGCGTACTCGTCCATCAGCTTCTGCAAGCGATCCAGACCCTGGCGCGGGTTGATGTAGTTAGGATTAACGCTACCCGCAGTGATTTCGTTGCGGAAAACCTTGTAATGCTCCATCGGCTTGAAGATCTCTTTCTTGCGACGATCGATCTGCTCCTCTGAAACACGAATACCTTCGGCCTTGCCATCGTCAATGTATTTACAGGCAGCCTTGGCAGCCAGACGACCTTCGGTAAAAGAACCTGAAGAGAATGCATGGGGTGTACCGCCGACGGCGTCACCGGCTCCGAACAGACCTTCGACGGTGGACATACGGTTGTAGCCCCAGAAGTACCCGTCGGGAGAAAGATCTTCAGGGCCGGAACACCAGGCGCCACTACCGGTCGCGTGCGAACCCATGACATAAGGCTCAGAAGTTGTCAGTTCCGGGTTCTCGTACTTCGGATTGACATCAGTAGCCGCCCACAAGACGGCTTGACCTACCGTCATGCCCAGGAAGTTGTGCCAACCGATCTCTTCAAGATGTGGATCCTGGAAGGCTTCCATGGTTACCATGTGGATAGGACCACGACCGGCATTGACCTCATTGATGAACGCATGGTTACGCAGACAAGTGGGAATTGGCTTATGAGATAAATGCTGACCTTCTGTATCTAGATATTCCTTACCCACCATTTTCGCCAGTTCAGGAAACCATTTTGACTCGTACTCTTCACCATTACTGTTTTGAGTGTAAGTCTTCAGGTGCAGGAAGTAGGCACCAACCGGACCGTAACCGTCTTTGAATCGAGCCAGTACGATACGGTTTTCCATCTGCGTCATTTTCGCGCCAGCCTCGATCATCAGGCCATAGGCTGAGCCCGATGACCACGGTGCATACCAGACACGACCCGCACCTTCACCAACCGAGCGTGGCCTGAAGATGTTGGATGCCCCGCCGGCACCGACGATAACGGCTTTGGATTTGAAGACGTGATAGTCACCGGTACGTACGTTAAAGCCGACAGCACCGGCGACACGATTCTCTTTGCCATCATCCATCAGCAGATGGGTGACACAGATGCGGTTGAATACCTTGTCAGCTGATTTCTTTGCGGCTTCAGCCACGATAGGCTTGTAGGACTCACCGTGGATCATGATCTGCCAACGTCCCTCGCGCAAATAAGAACCGGATTTGGGATCGCGCATTATCGGCAGGCCCCATTCTTCGAACAGGTGTACCGTCGAATCGACATGGCGCGCCATATCGAACAACAGATCTTCACGAACCATGCCCATCAAATCCATACGCGCATAACGGACGTGATCTTCAGGGTTGTTTTCACCAAAGCGGGTTCCCATGTAACAGTTGATCGCGTACAGACCCTGCGCCACAGCACCGGAACGATCGATATTGGCTTTTTCAGCGATAACGATCTTCTTGTTTTTACCCCAGTAGCGTGCTTCGAAAGCGGCACCGGTACCACCGAGGCCAGCGCCCGCGACCAGGACATCGATATTGTCTTCTATGATAGTTTTAGGCATTAGTAGTAAACCCCTGCTTTCATTGTAAGTCCGTTAGACTCAAAGGTATGCAAATCACCTTCATCCATGCGGATATACTTTGGCTCGTTATAGAGTAATTCACTGTCACGCATTTCCTGGCTGGGCTCTGGCGCATCAGCCAGTTTAGGAATAGCCGTGCCCCAGGGTTTTGTCGTGATAGGCGCCATCAGAGTCTTGTCGGTTTCACCGTTGCGGGATTTGATCCGCCACGCAATGACACCTTTTTCTTCGTCACGAACCACTCGTACCGAGTGGCCCAGCGGGGCGAAGTCTGCATAACCGCGAACGTCAATCGCGTGGTGAGGGCAGGCTTTGACACAGGAGTAGCACTCCCAGCACATGTTTGGCTCGATGTTGTATGCACGGCGTGTAGTCGGGTCGATGTGCATGATGTCTGAAGGGCAGATATCAACGCAATGTCCACAACCATCGCAACGAGTCATATATACAAATGTAGGCATAATATTTCTCTTTCTTAGATAATTAGTTAATCACAGTTTTAATAATGGTTTGGAGATTCACGCTTGATTCCAGGCCCCATGTAGGGTGGTTTTTCGCCCATATATTCCGGGATATCCGGATACTTTGCCTGTACAGCAGGATCCGTCAGCTCGACCAAGTCGGGCAGATTCTCTTGCGAACCATCGGCTCTGGTAATTTTTTTCTGGTAAGCCGCAGCTGGCTTGAAGAACATGTGCGGGAATTTCGACCACAGTACAGTGCCAAACAGGAACGTGGAGGACAGAATAAAGATCGCGAAGAACAGGATATTCCATGCGCCGGTGCCTCGAGTGAATGACCAGATCAGAGCAAAAGTAGTAGTTATCAGCAGAGATAAGATGAACAGGTCAGCACGAACCAGTTTGTACCAGAGCTTGCCGTCGGAATTCACATCGCAGCGGATGAATAACCAGAACCAGTAACCGCCGACACAGACCATCAGGGCGCCAATATGCCACAGAGCAACCAGTATCTCAGGGGCGGCTTCGGCTGGAGTCGGATAACCGAAAATCATAGTCGCTGTGGTGACGACGAAAATGATGAAACCATACATCGTCAGCAGGTGTGACACGCGTCGTCGTGGATTTTCAAATTCAGAAGAAGTCAGTACTTCGTTGGCCACGGTAGAAATGGCCAATGAGACCTTTTCGCCGCCAGTTACAGTACGCTGGGCAGATTTTTGTGCTTTTTGAGCGTTCTCAAAGAAGTATTTTGCGCTCTTTTTGTGAATCGTGTCGAAGATGGTGCCACCGATTACCGCCAGGAACATAGCAATAACGTAAATCTGCATGGTGGCCGGTGTCAGGAAACCTAACAAATCATAAAAAGGGTTGGTATCGAACATGGGAACTCCAGTATCTAAACTTTAACGAGGACATGGTAACGATGCTGATTAGAAAAACAAATCAAGTTTCTTTGTTGGATGATCAGTCAATTTAATCATTACAAAAAATGTTGATGAATAATTTTTACTTAAATAATATTTATTCACATTCTCATGTTACTGATAGGTACTACTTGAGCTAATAATGAACTTTTTCTGGGAAATTCTCGCACACCCCGCCCTGCGGATTTTGCTGATCGCCATCGCGCTGGGGAATAATCAGCGAGTTTCTGGCTCGCTGAGCGTGGTCTATGGCGCAATGTGGCCAAGTGAAAACATAGCAAGTATAAGTTGGGATTTTTCATGCCCGATAATCGAATTTCAGGGGTCTTTCAGCACGAAGTTCGCCATGCTGAAGCCGCTTAACTTAGTGCCGTTCTATACTGTTCCCGGAATCTCCTCTTCGGCGGCTAGCCAATTCTGTCGCCCCATGTTAGATTAACGGGTTGGTCTTTTTTTTGCGTCCTTACCCCTTGAAGAATGCAATACGTCGAGCTGCCTGGCTGCTCATTCGGCGTGGTTTTAACCTTGTCGTTAGCGGTCGCTGTTGTAGAGTATTGCGTATGAAGGTAGTTATGTTGGCGGCGGGAATCGGCGCCAGGCTTGGATTTACGGGCAATGAGCAGTCAGCAAAGATTTTGCTGCGGTTTGGTGGTAAATCTTTACTGCACTATCATATTGAAACCCTCCAGCGCCAGGGCGTTGATGAATTGGTCCTCGGCGTTGGTTATCATCACCAGGACATTGATCGGGAGATTGCTGCCTTAGGGGCGCAGGATTTTGTGCGAACCGTGTTCAACGAGAATTATGAAGAGGGTAACATTGTCACGCTGTGGGTATTGCGCGATGAATTGGATTGTGAGGAGCCAGTACTGCTTATGGACGCCGATGTCCTCTATGACGACACTCTGATAACGCGCCTCATTAACACACGACATCAAAACTGCTTCCTGCTTGATCGCGATTTCGATTCTGGCGACGAACCTGTCAAACTATGTGTGCGCGACGGTAAAATTATAGAATTTCGTAAATGGGTAAGTACCGAATTCGATTTCTGTGGAGAATCAGTTGGGTTTTTCAAATTATCAGCGGCCATGGCTAAAAAGCTGATCATTCAAACTGGACACTATATTCGTCAGGGCCGTCGCCAGGAGCCCTACGAGGAGGCTATCCGCGATGTTTTGCTAACCTCGCCACGTGACGCTTTCGCTTTCGAAGACATCACGGGCATGGCATGGATAGAGATCGACTTTGCCGCTGATATCGAACGTGCCAACACCGAAATTTTGCCGCGCATCCTGTCGTCCATCGATCATCGCGGCAAAACAGCGATCATAAAGCAAGAACCAGACCAGACTGAGAAACGAATACAATGAACAGTATGGACAGCCTTATGTCGACCGGGCTGGTCGATGCAGTGATCTCAGCCATACTCTATATTTCGACCTACCTGGCGTTTCTAAGGCTCCTGAAGTATCCGCGAAACTGGCAACTACCGAGTGTCTCTACGGTAGTCGCAACGGGTGCTCTGGCTGTCGCTACAGTGGCCTTTGTGTCGGTATCGGCAGAAGGCACCGATATTAAATTGATGGCCTCTATGACTGGGTTTGTCATCGTGCTTTTCGGGATTATTGCCTCACCTGCTATCGACTTTCAACCGGGCAATCGCCCCGTTGTTGAATTTTTTGCAAACCATGGAGACCACGCAGGACTCTGGATGCTTGTGCCCGCAATTGTCGCAGCTTACGTCTTTCCATCGGCCAAACTGCATGGCGTTCTGATTGCTGCCATTTTAATTGAACTTGCATGGTATTTGCGGCACAGGTGGAATAACCAACGACAGTTGTATCCCCTCTCCAGGCATGATTTGCTGGTTCTTGAAACACAGGCGAAAGGCGGCATCGAGAGATTTGCCAAACAGCATGGTATCCGGGAATTGAATTTATCGACTGCTGGTGTTCGATGGTATGGATGCAGTAAAAACACGCTCCCCTGCGCCTTTAATCTGTATACCAATCGGCTCGGCCTAAATACGGCACCCTGTTGCCGGGAACATATGAAAGACCTCGCCTACTTCGTTTCTGCCAGTCTCGCAGATATGGGGACCACACACTGGCTGGAAGGAGGAAGTCTTCTGGGCGCTGTACGAGAAAATGGCAACCTGCTGTCCTGGGAAGACGATGTAGATATCTCATTCTTGTTAGACGACCAGTCAACCTGGACTTCGGTCGTCAAAGGCATCTCCGAACGCGGTAAGCGCCATGGGTATTTCGTGGAAGTAAACGAGGATACTGCGTGTCTGGGTGTCTCCTACGACCGCCCGCAGCCATGGCCTTTCAGATGGGAGCGATACCGAATGCGCGGGGAGATCCGGCTAGACCTGGTCGCCTACCGGTGCGCCGTGAGCCATGGCCAGTCCGTCCTTGAAAGGAAAACCCATAAGGGAGTTTTGCCTATGAGCGGAAGTGGATGGTATGGCATGCCTGAAGACATCGTGCTTCCGACCTCAACCATTCGATTTCTTGACGATGATATCCCGTGCCCGAATCAGCCTCAGTCTTACTTGCGCTACCTCTATGCGGATTATCAAAAAGTAGAACTCACCTATGTGAATTCGGAAGCAGCAGAAGCCCGGCGTTCAGCCGATGAAATTCCATCAACGTAATCAGATGGTGTTGATTATCTGTACTGTCTGAATGTCTGCTAGCGTTTCCACAAATGTAGCGGATAGCATTGGTGTTAGGGAATTCCGGGGGCAGTATAGAAAGGCGCTAAGTTAAGCCGTGTTAACAAGGTATTTACTGTGATGTGGGGTTTCCTGCATTTCATGCCCGATTATTGCGTTTCAGGTGTCTTTCAGCACGAAGTTCACCACGCTGAAGAGGCTTAACATAGTGCCATTCTCTCGTCTCCCCAGAACCCAGCAACATGTATTAACTACCTTGAAACTAAAGAGTGAGGATCAACAGCCAACAGGGTTGGCCTATTATAAACTTGCGTAAATTCTAGCCACCGGAATCGATTAGACAGTTACAGATTTATTGACCGCGTGATACTAACGTTTGGTTCGTGCGCGTAATAAAAACTGTGCTGCCATCAGCAAAAATAGCGATGCGGCAAGTACCATCGTACCAATGGCATTCACCTCTGGTGTGATGCCCCTGCGAATAGAAGCAAAAATATAAATAGGTAGTGTGGTATTAGCCCCGGCTACAAAAAAGGAAATAATGAAATCGTCAAAACTGAAGGTGAAGCTAAGCAGGAATCCAGCCAGAATAGCCGGATAAATTTGTGGTAGCGTAACCTGATAAAAAGTACGCCACGGCGTCGCGTACAAATCCAGGGAAGCCTCAATCAAGGCGCGATCCATTCCGGCGATGCGGGCGCGAACCAGTATGATCACCAGTGACATGGTAAATAGCGTGTGTGCGGCTATCACCGAGACATAACCCATCGTCAGTTTGGGTGGCTTTACGCCTTCTGGCCAGAATGAGGCCAGTATCGGGTTGAGGAAGTCAAACACCGTAACCAGTGCGACGAGAGTAGCGATGCCTATGACGATACCGGGTATCATCACAGATACGTAAATTAGCCCATCGAACAGGACTCGAATTTTCCCTTTTAAACGTTGTAGCGCCAATGCTGCCGTTGTCCCCAATAAGCTGGATAAAACAGCCACAGACAAAGCGACGATCAGGCTGGTAAAAAAGGCGTCGCCGACAAATGGGTTCGATAATGCTTTGCCATACCACTGGACCGATAAGCCACGAAGCTCGCTGGCGTGGCGCCCGGCATTAAAGCTGAACAATACGATGATACCGATAGGTACGTAAAGAAATAGAAAAACAGCAGTGGCATAAATTCGCATGGTCAATATCCCCGGTTACATCAGAGACTCATCACGACCGGTTTTGCGACCCATCATCATACGCATATAAAGGCTGACGGTAATCAGCATGATTGCGACCAGGGTAACAGAAACAGCCGCGCCAAAAGGCCAGTTGCGTGATTGTAGGAATAAATCTACCAGCGCGTTACCAATGAAGAACACCTTGCCGCCGCCGAGGAAGGCCGGTATCAGAAACTCACCCATCAGCAGGATAAACACCAACATACAGCCCGTGGCTATGCCGGGCATTGACAGGGGCAGGGTGATTTGTAGAAAAGTCTTAACGGGTGACCCGCCCAGATCACTCGAGGCTTCCAGCAAACTTTTATCCAGCTTTTCCAGCGAAACGAATATAGGAAATACCATGAGTGGCAGATAACCATAGACTATACCGACTAGAACTGCCCCTTGAGTATTGATTAGGCGTACACCTTCGAAGCCAATCCATTCGAGCAAAAAAGGGATGCCTTTACCGCCTAAAATAAAAATCCAGGCGTATGTGCGTACTAGTAAGCTGGTCCAGAATGGAACTATGACCAATACGAGCAAAATTAATTTGTATTGCCGACTTACTTTCACGGCGAGAAAGTAGGCGAGCGGGTAAGCCACCAGCAGGCTCAGCAGAGTGCCCAGAGGGGCAATTACCATCGTGTTCTGGAACGCCTTCAGGCGTGTTGGCAGGTTGGCATATTGTTCAAATGTAAAGCCACCGGCGTAACCACCATACGCTGCGCGTTCTCCGAAACTAAAAACAAGGATAACGATGAGAGGAAAGATCAGCATTACCAGAAACCACATTGAAGATGGCGCTAACAAAGCAGCTGTTAGCCAGTGGTTTGGTTTGCTATCGTCTCTCATCGTTATCTATTATCGCTACCAGATCTAAATCAGGCAGACTTGAAGCGAGCCATAACTTCGGCACGAATCGGGTCAGTCAGCGTCTGTGCTGCACCAAATTCCAGACCGTTCATCAAATCCAGCGCAGGGTGCAGAATCGGATCGCTACCCAGTGCATCGGGCTGTAAAGCAATCGCGCGAGCATCGGTAGGCGCATAGCCATGAACCGCTGCTTCACGAGCCTGTACATAAGGATCCTGCATGAAGTTGATGAAGGCATAAGCCGCTTCCAGATGCGGCGCATCCTTTGGAATCGCGTAAAAGTCAGACCAGATTTCGCCACCGTCAGAACCGATGACATAATCCATTTCAGGTATATCGTTTTTCAGCTGAGTACCGTCACCATTCCAGCAGATCGATATCCACGCATCACCGCTACGCATACCCGGTTGATAATCGGATGTGATAGCGAACAGATGCGGCTTGGATTTGATTAACAGTGCTTCGGCTTCGCCCAGTTCTTTGGCATCGATCGAATTGAACGAATAACCCAACGCACACAAAGCGCCACCGATGGTGGTTAGCTGGTAGTCGTGTACGATTGAGTGCCCGGATGCGGCACCCATGGTCACGTCAAAGAAATCTTTCCATGATTTAGGGCTGCTCTTGATTTTGCTGGAATTGAAAACGAAACCTGTGGTGCCCCAGTTTTTCGGTACGCAATATACTTTGCCGTTAACCGTGGCGGGCCCTGCGAATTTCGGATTGTTGGCCGCACCGTCATAATTGGGTAAGCGCGCCAGGTCCAGTTGCTGGATCAGGTCAAGTGCAACATAGTTTGAAATGGTGTAGTTGGTCGGTACAAAAACGTCCCAACCGGTGCCACCGGCCTGTAGCTTGGCCAGCATTTCTTCGTTAGAACCGAAAGCGTTGATCTGGATATTGACACCGGTCATTTTGGTGAATTCGTCCAGGTTAACCTGGTTCCAGTAATTCGGCCAGGTCGAAAATACTAATCGATCACCCAGGTTACCGAAAGCATTCGCTTTACCCGACCATAGCGATGGTACTGCTGTTCCCATGACAGCCATAGCGGTACCCAGACCTGTTACTCCTAGAAAATGCCGACGAGAAACTGATCCTTTCTCATACCTGCGCAATTCCTGCATGAATTTCTTCGCAGTTATCGGCTTGTTGTCATCATTATGTTTACTCATTATTAAACCCTCATCAAAATCGATCCGTTATATTAATTAAAAACTGTGATTGACGGATTTACAACACAGTCTCATGTATCTCCAAGTACCAGAGCCGCTTCAGGTTCCCAACTGATGGAAACATTGTCGCCTGGCGCAAAACTTCTTCGGTTGCTTTCTATGGCTTTAGGAGATAACACCAGTACATCACCGTGTCCCTCGGTTGCTATCAAATATTCGGAGTGTTCACCCAGAAATATCCGGTTCATTACCCGTCCGTGAAGGGCAATGTTTGTAGAATTGTTTATTTCATCTGTATTTGTAATAGAAATCATTTCAGGCCGGACGGCGACACTGGCTTTACTCTTGTTTGCCAGAACTGTAGCCCCTTTCGGTTGCGTACCGACAAGCACCTGGCCTGATTCTGTTAGAACGGAGACGCTTGAGGCATTGGAATTAACGATCTCGCCGTTGAAAAAATTGGTTTTACCGACAAAATCAGCAACGTATTTGTTAAGCGGCTCATCATAAAGCTCACGAGGGCTGCCTGACTGAATGATTTTTCCTTCGCGCATGATGCAGATGGTGTCACTCATCGACAGTGCTTCCTCCTGATCGTGAGTCACCAAAATGAAAGTAATGCCGACATCTCTTTGTAATGTTTGCAATTCGATCTGCATTTCACGGCGAAGCTTGCGGTCTAAAGCCGCCAACGGTTCGTCCAGTAGTAAACAGGTCGGTTGATTGATGAGTGCGCGAGCCAGCGCCACTCTTTGCTGTTGCCCACCCGATAGCTCCCATACTTTACGTTTGCCGTAACCGCTCAATCGCACCATTTCCAGGGTTTCGTCGACCCTTTTGATAATTTCCTGTTTGGAAGGTTTCGGGCTTCGCTGACGTAAGCCATAGCCGATATTGGCAGTTACGTCCATGTGCGGGAACAACGCGTATTGCTGGAATACCATGTTAACCGGTCGTTTATGCGGAGGGATTCCGACGACAGATTCACCGCCAATAAAAACCTGACCTTCGGTGGGTTGGTCAAACCCGGCAATCAATCGCAATGAAGTGGTTTTACCGCATCCGGATGGGCCGAGAAAACTGAAGAAAGACCCGCGCTCCACCGTGAGGAACACATCATCGACTGCCACGACCTCATCAAAGCGTTTCGTGACTCCACGAAACTCAATATCAACCTCGCCCGAATTACTCGATTGACTGGACAATTATTTCCCCCGGCAAGTACATCGTTATTCTCTTTTTAAATTACTCTTGAGTTTTGCAGGGTAATTATACTACCATGTGGATTAGATAAATGTACACCATTTGTCCGTTTCAAGGTGTATATTGTGGATTGGAATAATGAAAAAATGCAGATGTTACTTTTGAAGAGGAAATCTAGTAATGGCGGCTAAGCCCAGGCAGGTTAAAAAAATAAGCCCGGGAAGCGCTGACTGGGTATCTTTGCTATCCCAAAGTATTGATTCTGTCGGTACCGAAAAATTTTCCGAGAACCTGGTTACTACGCTTAAGGCGGTTGCAGATTTCGATTATTCAGTCTCTTTCGCTTATTTTCAAAACGAGAAACCGATCTGTCTGTACCACACATTTTCTCCTGAAAAACGAGTTGTATTTGTCGACGATTATCTGAAGGGGCCCTATCTACTCGACCCGTTTTTTAAAGCCTGCGATCGCAAAGTTGGTACCGGCCTTTATCGGCTGCGTGATATAGCGCCCGATCGTTTTTATCAAAGTGAATATTATCGTTCGTATTATGTACAGACAGGACTTGCCGAGGAAATTTGTTACACCATTTATCTTACTAAGGGGGTGGCAGTAGCAATTTCGTTGATGCGCGCTGGTGGTGAACCGAAGTTCTCGGCGCGCGAGTTCAGGTTGTTAGAGAGCGTGTCTTCGATTGTTGATAGTTTGGCGCGGCGACATTGGCAAGAAGTACACAGCAGGTTTGAAGCCGAGCCTTCGGGCCTGCAAACAGGTGAAAACAGAACCATCATCGAAGATAAGGTGAGCACGCTTTTCGGTCCACGAATTACCCCGCGCGAAACTCAGGTGGTGGCGCAGGTTCTTGAAGGCCACTCTTCGGACTCGATAGCCCGAAGCCTGGGGATAACAGTAGGTACAGTACGAATCCATCGACGAAATATTTATGCCAAGCTACGTATTTCGTCGCAACAGGAACTGTTCTCGATCTTCTTTCAAACTATTAAAACGGCACGCAATTAGCAATGGGTGTCCTCATATATCAACCCCTTGCATCGCAGCTGGCGCGTTTCTATACAATTAAATTTACAGTGGAGAATTAAATATGACCAACGATACCAAAACCAGTAACCGCCCCGGCCGACTGGCCGGGAAAACAGCAGTAATCACCGGAGGCGCAGCAGGAATGGGGCGAACTACTTCGTTAGAATTTGCCAATCAGGGGGCCGTCGTTGTGATATTAGATATCCAGAAAGAGGCCGGCGAAGAAACCGTAGAGTTAATCCGACAGAGCGGTGGAATGGCTGAATTTATCCAGACTGATGTATCCGACCAGGGGCAGGTAGAGGCCGCGTTTGACCAGATTAAAGAAACCATCGGCCCATACAACGTGCTCTTTAATCACGCTGGCACAATTACGGTGAAGCCGCTGCACGAATCGACGGAAGCAGACTATGATCGGCTGATGGATATCAATGTGCGTTCGGCGTTTCTGGTATGTCGACGAGCGGTAAAAGAAATGAGTGATAACGGTGGTGGCTCGATTGTTATAACCGCGTCGATTGCCTCTGAGCTGGGGTTTGCGCTTGAGTCGCTTTACTGTATGACCAAGGGTGCCGTTTTACAGCTCGCACGGACTATTTCAGTCGAGTATCGAGATCAGGGGATTCGCTGTAATGCGGTTTGCCCGGGGTTTGTCAAAACAGCTCATGGACTACGCGAAATCAGCGAACTGGATACCGCGGGTCAGGCCTGGGAGGAAGGCGCACTTGCCGAGGCACAGGGTCGTATTTGTGAACCTGAAGAAGTTACTGCGGCAGTGGTATTCCTGGCCTCCGACGAATCCAGTTTTGTTACCGGCAATGCTTTATATGTAGATAACGGTTGGTATGCGAAAGGATAAAGGGGGATAGGAGTGATCAAAAATTACTTTTGAAATTTTTCTTCGGGCGAATCGTCGCGTCTATCGGCGGTGCTTTTATTGAGGCCTAAAGTAGTCCTGTTATTTCTATCCGTTGAAGAGATTTCTATTGAGTTATGCCGTGGGGTCTCCTGATCGATATTCGCAGTGGCGGATTTTTTGCGAGCAGGTTTTCGTCTGGGTTTATGTCGCTTAGCGGGTCTGGTCGATTCTGATTGGGGTGTATTTTCTGTTTTAGACGCCTCGACTACCTCGACTACCTCGGCTACTTCCTCGACTCTATCTCCAACTTCAACCGGGATGTTATGTACTTTGTCTGAATTGAGTGTTACTGCTTCAGGTTTATGATCTACTGTTATCGGTTTCAAATCGGTAGCAATAGTCGAATGCCCTTCGACCCGAGGACGAAAGCGCAAATTATCGCCTGTTTTTAGTCCGTCAAGACCAGCAGCTTTGACGTCGTGAGGAAAAAACATGATAGTGCTTTTTTCGAACGCGGGGTCGCTGACGGTAAGCCAGCCCAGGCGGTCGGGGTTGTAGTGACTCACAGTTCCAGAGAATTCAAAATTGGCGTCGGAGCCTTCCAGTACCATACCGCCAGTGTTTTTGATTGCTTTTAACGCCGCCTCAAAAGCATCTCGTTTGGGGTCATCCTTTTGCACCATGATATAAAGCATGTGCTTGGCGCGGGTGCAGGCGACATAGACCAGGCTGGCCATGATCGGATTATCGATAGGCAGGCGATACTCACTGAGATTTAACAATATCGCAATCGGAGTTTCAAGGCCCTTAAATCCACTTATCGTCGACATATTCACACTGTTAACAGAGGCTTCACTGGAATTAGAAGACTGTGTCTGATTTGCACTTAATTGACGCATTTTATAACGCGCAATGACATCTGTCGGTTTCAACACCGACTCTGGCGTTTTCGGATTTCGTGCGGACAATATTGTCACATCTTGGGTTGATACTTCTTCTTCGCGGAACAGTTTGCGAAACAGCCTTCCTAGTTTGCCTCGGCAATCCTGCGCATCCTCATACACGATAATCTCGGGAATATATCCGAGTCTGCCGCAATGGCTTTGCATGACTTTTGTTCCGGTACGAAAATTTCGCGAAAAGGTGGCGATCTCGCGAGTGGTTCGATAGTTATATACCAGCGGGAAGTAAGGCTGCGCGATTGGTAATACTTCTTCGGGTACAAATCCGTGTTCGCTACCGCCAGCGCCAAAAATACCCTGACTGCGGTCAAAGAATACCAGAAAGCGACTGTCTTCCTCGGCCAGTACCTTCTCGATTCCCTCCCACCAAAACGGCTGTACATCCTGTGCCTCGTCGCAAAGCAGTACGTCGTAACGTTGTTGAGAAGCGGTGATCGCCTTGATGAGTCGATCCGGTGCTTCATACTGGCTCCAGTCTTCGCGTCTGGATTCGAAGTCTGGGGGTGGATTTAATAAATGCACGCCGAAACTCTCGCCTAGCTCAATGTAGGTTTTTACCGTCACCTCGCTTCCAGCTTCAGTTTTAAGATACTCGTTCAGCAGCCGATTCGAAGATAGCATTAGCACGCGCTTACCCTGGCTACGAAAATATCGCGCGAGCAGAATTGCTACCAGAGTTTTACCGGTACCCGCTTCGCCTTCTATGGCCAGGCGTGCCGACGCCGCTATCGGTTGAACCAACGTTTCCTGGATGACTTCTACATCCTTGACGCGCAAGTCGTGGCTGGACAGGTAATCTTTGAGGAATAATTTGCTGGTGAAATCTCTGCCCCATAAAATATCGTGTAATCCGTCGGACACATCCTCGAAATTGAGATGGCGGGCTGGTTGCACCTGAGTTACCAGATTTTTTAACGCGCTCGCGAGAGAGGCTATCTTTTGACGACCGATGACTATTGCCGGGGTAATCGCTGCCGACTCTTCGATTTCGCTCTCATGCACTGATGGGAATGCAACGGCATGGCTTACCGGCACTTTAATATTTCGATTTCTCAGCACCCGCCAAAATCGGCTCTTCCACACCAGGGCCTGTTGGAAAGGATCCTTAATTTCGAAGGTTTCATCATAGCGATTAATGGAAAAAAACTTGCCGCTTTGGGTATCGTGGCGGATCCGCCCGCCTTTGATTTCAATCACCACTACACCGTAAGCACGATGGTAGAGCACGAAGTCAATTTCGTTGTTTTTCATCCCACTATCGCGGTCAATCGTCGAAAGTGTGCGTGAGTAATATACTGTCCAGGCGTCGCTCAAACTGTTTCGGCAAGCCTCGTAAAATATTTCTTCGGCGCGACTGGCGAAAATTACCCGCGTGTTATTGGTGTCGGGGTACATCAGGGCCATCTGGGCGTCTCCCGTGTGTCGATGGTGGTAGCGGCTAGCGGTAAAGAAAAATGCGTCAGCAACCAGGTATGAGAAGTATCGGAACTATCGATTCGCAGCTGCTATCGTCACTTAAACCATAGCGCCTTCGTTTTTATCAAGAATCGAGCGAATCTGTGTTCATGCATTCGCCTCTATTTGATAACTACTGAAGTGCCTGGCAGAATAGTTATCCACTTTGCAAATGTCTACGGTAATTAAGTTACTTATAGTTGAACTAATTTGTTCGGTGACTAAATAATGCTCGGCTCAAATTATCAAATTCGGCCAGCCGTGACAGTGGGTCTCGACACAGGTCATCTCGCGATGTGTTTATATAGTGGCGCAATTCCTCTTCTAAATTATCTGGTAACTCGTGTTCATCGAGTACTCGGCAAAGACCATCAGGGGTCATTAGTACATCGACCACAAGATCCCGCCATTCGATCAATTTGTCTGAAATTCGTGTGTTATCGCAAACATTAAAATAAAGCGCCAAGGTATCCTGTTTGTCGTCGATCCAGTGGTAGGCGTTAAAGGCTTTTTGTTCCCAAAAATATCCTATACTGACAGTGTCTTTTGGCAGAAATACATCCTCGAGTTGCACGTCGTGTGGCATACGATAGATTACAACTGCTTCTCCGGTCGATGCGCGCAACAATTCGCATTTAAATTCCTTGCGCTCGCCGGATAGTTTGGTTTTGATTTCGGTGACGACAGGATCGCTCATAGCCAATCGTCTAACATCTGGCTTTCGATACCGGTTTGAGCGGCGGAATTATCAGAATTGGTACTTTGCTACCAACCAGTAGCCTGCTGAACGCCTTTACCCAGCTCAGCCGGTGATTTTACCGTATGAACACCGGCTTTTTCCAACGCTGCAAATTTTTCATCGGCTGTGCCTTTGCCGCCTGCGATGATTGCACCCGCGTGACCCATGCGTTTACCTTTCGGTGCAGTTACACCGGCAATATAGGAAACCACTGGTTTGCTGACATTGCTTTGAATGAATTCGGCTGCTTCTTCTTCGGCGCTGCCGCCGATTTCACCAACCATCAGAATCGCTTCGGTTACGGGATCTGCTTCGAATAATTCGAGTGCATCAATAAAGTTGGTACCAGGAATCGGATCGCCGCCAATACCGATACAGGTGCTTTGTCCATAGTTGAGATCAGAAGTCTGCTTGACGCATTCGTAAGTGAGCGTGCCTGAGCGCGAAACAACGCCGACCTTGCCTGCCATATGGATCGAGCCAGGCATAATGCCGATTTTGCATTCGTCCGGGGTGATGATGCCGGGGCAGTTAGGACCGATCAGGCGCGCACCACTTTGTTCAACTGCAATCTTGGCTTCGAGCATATCCAGTGTTGGAATACCTTCGGTGATGCAGACAATTAAGCGAATTCCCGATTCAGCTGCTTCGATAATTGAATCCTTGCAAAAGGCTGCGGGGACGTAGATGACGGTGGCGTCGGCACCGGTTTCATCGAAGGCCTCACGAACTGTATTGAATACAGGTAAGTCGAGATGCGTTTGCCCACCCTTGCCAGGCGTTACGCCACCAACCATTTTGGTACCGTAGGCAATCGCCTGCTCGCAATGGAATGTGCCCTGTTTGCCGGTAAAACCCTGGCAAATGACCCTGGTATTTTTATCGATTAATACACTCATTTTGCTTCTCCGACGGCAGCCACGATTTTGGCTGCGGCTTCACCCAAGTCCTGGGCCGCAATCAAATTCAAATCGCTATTATTCAAAATATCGGTGCCCTCGGGCGCTTTCGTGCCTTCGAGGCGCACTACGATCGGCACCGAGATATTAACTTCGGCAACCGCGGCAATAATGCCTTCGGCAATCAGGTCGCAGCGTACGATGCCACCGAATATATTAACCAGAATGCCTTTTACTTTGTCATCCGAGAGAATGATTTTGAGCGCTTCAGCGACGCGTTCTTTAGTCGCACCACCACCTACATCAAGAAAGTTGGCCGGGTCTCCACCGCTGAGCTTAATTATGTCCATGGTCGCCATAGCCAGGCCGGCGCCGTTGACCATGCAGCCGATTTCACCGTCGAGTGCGACATAGTTGAGGTCCCATTCGGCGGCGCGATTTTCGCGTTCGTCTTCCTGCGATTTGTCTCGCATTTCCACCAGGTCGGGGTGACGAAACAGGGCATTGCTGTCGATATTAATTTTGCCATCGAGGCACAACAGGTCACCGTCCCTGGTAATTACCAGCGGATTTACTTCGACCAGCGCCAGGTCCTTTTCCTTGACGAGCCTGCCGAGGCCAGTGAGTAATTTGCTAAATTGTTTGATCTGATCTCCGCTTAATCCCAAACCGAATGCCAGCTCACGGCATTGGTAAGGCATGATGCCAACCAGTGGGTTAATCGTCGCTTTAAGAATCTTTTCCGGCGTTTCGTGCGCGACTTTTTCGATTTCCACACCACCTTCAGTGGAGGCCATAATAACCACGCGCCGTTTGGAGCGGTCGAGCACGGCGCCGAGATACAGTTCGCTTTCGATATCGCAGGTTTCCTCGACCAGAATGCGATTAATCGGTTGGCCGTTAGCGTCGGTCTGGAAAGTAACCAGATTCGTACCCAGCATTAATTCAGCAAATTCACCAGCCTGTTCGGCGGTATCAACTATTTTCACTCCACCAGCCTTACCGCGTCCACCGGCATGCACCTGCGCTTTGACAATTACTTTGTCTCCGTTGAGTGACCTGGCTGCCTCGACCGCTTCGCTAGCGGAGAATGCGACCTTACCATTTGGCACCGGAATGCCATAGGAGCGAAATAGTTCTTTCGACTGGTATTCGTGTAAATTCATCCGTAGCCTCTAAATTGTTGAATGATAAAAAATGTTCTTTGTTAGCCCGGAAAATTCATAAATCATGCACAATCTCACTTGTCTATTGATTCCACAAGAAATAGTTCCTCAGTCGCTCGGAATCATTGATACGAGGCTTCTTCGGATATTTCCTTGTGAAATCAATATACTGCGCGATCTTTGCGCAGATTTATGAAATTTCCGGGCTAGATGTCATGGGTAGCGATTCTAATGTATTCATAGCTTTTCGCCAGTTTCAATTTCCATCGTGCATAATTTCCGCAAACATCCGCAATTTTGCCCGAAGCGCCATAAAACTTTACATTTAGTCCATGTCGGCGTAAATTTGCTTCTGGCATATTGTATACCAAAATGAAATTAAGGTAGAATTCGTGGCGCTAAGGGAAGGCAACGAATACGTCACTTCGGTTTCGAAGTTATCTTGTCGGGCGGTAATTAATGGCTCTAGAGCCAAAACAATGACGCACCAAAGGGAGTCAAAATGAGCAAGAATCGTTGCCAGTAGTATGGAGATAATGGTATACCGTTTCTCTCGGCACTGAATACCGGAATAAAAAAGTATAGATAGCAGGTTCAGGTCTGATTAACAATATTTCTGGTAGTCTGTCAGAGGCATATATGCTATGGGTCAATTTCGACCTGTCACAACTGAGAGGATAATAATGATTAAATCACATCGTAGGTTCACTAAACTGGTTTGTGCTATCGGCGCAAGCGCGATTTTGGCAGGTCTGCCAGCTATCGTGCAGGCAGCCTGGGAGCCACAAAAGCCGGTTCAATTTGTAGTTATGGCTGGTAAAGGTGGTGGCGCAGACAAAGCTGTCAGATATATACAGAATATAATTGCGTCGGAAAATATGGCGCCGGTACCTTTCACGCCGGTCAACAAACCCGGTGGTTCGGGAGCCGAAGCATTGGTCCATGTGAATGGCAAGAAAGGTGATAACCATACTATTATGTTCACGCTGAACAGCTTTTACACCACGCCATTACGACAGCCCAAGCTAGGTATTGATATCTCTACTTTCACGCCGGTTGCGCGTATGGCGGAAGATACCTTCCTGCTGTGGGTTAATTCCGACCGTAAAGACATCAACAATATGGAAGACTTTGTCAAGGCGGCTAAATCCAAGGGTAGCAACTGGATCATGGCCGGAACCGGTAAGAACTCGGAAGATAACCTGTTAACCGACTTCCTTAATTCCGCTTATGGCCTGAAGATGAAATACGTGCCTTACAAAGGTGGCGGTAAGGTAGCCAAAGAGCTTGCAGGTAATAATGCCGATTCGACTGTTAATAATCCTTCCGAGCAACTGGGTTTTTATGAAGCCGGTAATACCAAAGCACTGGCGTCATTCACTGATAAGCGTTTACCGCTTTTCCCGAATGCACCTACGTTTAAGGAACTCGGCAAGGATTATGTTTATTATATGCAACGTACCGTGGTTGGCGCACCAGGCATGAGTAAGGAAGCGGCCGCTTATTACCAGGATCTTTTCACGCGTGTATTCAACTCTGCGAAATGGCAGGAATATCGCACCAAGAAAAGCTTGCAAGGTGATCTGTTAACCGGTAATGCACTCATGAGCTACTGGAAAAAAGAGCGTGATATTCACGAAGTAATGCTCAAGAATATGGGCGTCATTAAGTAAAGCATTGTTATTGTTGTAATCCACTTAGCGTAGGTAGGGGAGATTCTTAATCATGACGGTTCGTACTGCAGAATTGTTGATGGCACTAATGATGGGAATCTTCTCCATCTACCTGATGGTCAAAAGTAACGAGTTACCAATCGGCTGGATTGAATCTGAAGGGCCAGGCGGCGGTGCATGGCCGTTCTGGCTGTCAGCCCTGATGTTAATTTCCTGCCTGGGAATCCTGTTTAACTGGATTCGCAAGCACGGCCCAATTGCCACCTCGGAGAAGGTTTACATTGAGTCTCATGTGCTGATGGATGTTGCGGCTGTAGCCGCTTCGTTAATCGTTACAGTCGGGTTATTTTCATTTGTCGGAATCTACGGTGCATTACCTTTATTCCTGGTTTTTTACCTTCGTTTTTTAGGTAAGCACTCGTGGAAGCTCACATCGGTTCTAACCGTTGGGATACCGATAATCATATTTTATTTTTTCGAAATAACCTTGAAAATAATTCTGCCTAAAGGAATTACCGAGCCGCTGTTTATACCGCTCTACAAGATGTTCTTTTAAGCGTCAGTAAGCTCACGTTAGTGATACAGAGAAAGCAATATGTTTGAAATTCTAGGACTCCTGGCGGATGGTTTTATTATAGTATTTGAGCCGCAAAATCTAATGTTAATCATTGGTGGTTGTGCGCTCGGATTATTTATCGGTGCAATGCCGGGTCTGGGTTCGGTTAACGGTGTAGCTATACTTTTGCCTTTAACTTTCCTGGTGCCGCCGACCGGGGCAATTATATTCCTCGCCGCAATTTATTATGGTGCGATGTATGGCGGCGCTATTTCATCGATAATGCTCGGTATACCCGGCGCATCAACAGCGGTTGCTACGACTTTTGATGGTCGGCCATTGGCGAAAAAAGGCTTGGCTGACAAGGCTCTGACTGCGGCCGCAGTAGCCTCATTTGTTGGCGGCTCTATTTCTGTGGTTTTGTTTACATTTTTTGCGCCACCGCTTGCTCATGTTGCCCTGGTATTTGGTGCACCAGAAGAATTCGCATTAATGCTGCTTGCCTTTGCCACATTTGTTGGTCTTGGCGGTGATGATCTCTTCAAAACGATTTTCTCTATTTGTATCGGTCTTGTACTGAGTGCTGTTGGCTTTGATATTATCTCCGGCGAACCTCGTCTCGTACTATGGGATATTACCGGATTTTTGCACGGAGTTAACTTTTTAGTACTGGCGATTGGAATTTATGGTATCGGCGAGATGCTCTGGACGGTTGAGGAGCATAATCTCGGTGGTGGCAAAAGTATGCTTTCCGATGCCACTGTAACCGTGAAGCGCACCCTGGCCAATTTACGTGAACTCGTGTCAACCTGGAAAACACTCCTAATGGGTTCATTCCTGGGGTATTTTGTCGGCATATTGCCAGCAGCGGGAGCGACACCCGGCTCGTTGATGGCCTACGGTATAGCCAAGCAGATATCGAAGGAGCCCGAAAATTTTGGTCATGGTGCATTAGAAGGTGTTTGTGCACCTGAAGCAGCAAATAATGCCGCGAGTACAGGTTCAATGCTTCCGATGCTAACGCTGGGTATTCCTGGTTCGCCGACAACGGCGATATTGCTCGGTGGAATGGTTATTTGGGGGCTGGAGCCGGGCCCGAGATTGTTTGTCGATCACAGCGATTTTGTATGGGGGTTAATCGCGTCTCTGTATGCGGCCAATCTGTTTGCACTGTTGATTAATATCCTCTTTATCCCAGTATTTATAAAAATTCTAAAAACTCCGTTTACGATTTTGGCGCCTATTATATTCATATTGTGTTTGATAGGTGGTTATGCGCCAACCGAGTCTATGCATGATGTCTGGCTGATGATTATTTTCGGTATTGTCGGCTATCTGATGCGTAAGCTTGATTACCCGCTTGCGCCGGCAGTCCTGGCGATCGTATTAGGGCCTCTGGCGGAACCGGCTTTGCGACAGTCCCTGATCATTAGCGATGGAGAGTTTTCTATTTTCTTTACGCGCACCTACGCAGGACCAATTATGGTAGTAGCGATTATATTTTTGTTTCTGCCATTGTTTAAGATCGGATATGAAAAGATTCGTGGGCCGAAGAAGGCTCAATAGGTGGCAGGTCGGAATCGGAAATTAAAGTGAAGAGCCTTAATATCGTGCCACTAGAACCTGTAAAAGTGCTCAAAACACAGGTTTATGAGGCGCTGAAGGAAATCATAGGCAGAATGGATATTTACTCGCAAGCGGAATTACAACGACTGGATGAGCGCACCCTGGCAGAGCAACTGGGCGTGAGCCGTACTCCGGTCCGGGAAGCAATATCACGTCTTGAACAGGAAGGTCTGGTGAAGAATATTGCGCGAAGAGGTTCCTTTGTGGTGCGCAAAACAAAGGTTGAGATCATGGACATGATCGATGTCTGGGCAGCGTTAGAAAGTATGGCCGCCCGATTGGCAACCACCAGAGCCACTGATAGTGAAATTGCCAGCTTGCGTAAAAACTTCGCGTCATTTGATGATAGCGAGGAAGCGCGCGCGCACATTGATGAGTATTCGGAGACGAATGTTAAGTTTCATCAGACGATTATTGATCTGGGAAAGTCGCCATTGATAAGCCAGATGTCAAATCAGTTGTTTTTCCAGATGCGTGCGATTCGCACCAGTACGATTAAAGAGCGGGATAGAGTTTCTCGCTCAGTGATCGATCACATTCGAATCATAGAGGCAATAGAGGAGCGTGATTCTTATCACGCTGAACAGTTAGTCAAGGATCACGCCCTGGAACTGGCCAGGCACGTCGATAAATTCGTGGACTATCTGGATTGATATAAGCGGGGTAACTTTTACTAAACCGTGTCCACGGTAGTCAGCCGACGTGGAGAAAAACGGATAATCACGGGGCTGAATAAGATTTAAACATAGAGGCATAAGATGAGTACTGACACAGCAAGCGATACATTGAAGAAAAAGAATAAAGATGGTTCGGTTATCTCGGGTGGGCACCTGGTTGCAAAAGCGCTTAAAGCTGAGGGAGTTGACACTGTATTTACATTATGCGGCGGTCATATTATTGATATATATGATGGTTGTCTCGACGAGGGTATTCGCATTGTTGACGTGCGCCACGAGCAAACGGCTGCACACGCTGCAGATGGCTATGCGCGCCAGACCGGGAAGTTGGGTTGTGTCGTCACTACTGCCGGGCCCGGTTGTACCAATGCGGTAACCGGTGTGGCCACTGCTTTTCGTTCCGAAAGCCCAATCCTGCATATCGGCGGACAGAGTTCATTGGGCCAGCATAAGATGGGTTCATTACAGGATCTTCCGCATGTTGATATGATGAAGCCGATCACCAAGTTTGCCTCAGGTGTATTTTCTACTGAACGCGTAGCAGATATGGTGTCAATGGCGGCCCGTGAATGCTTCAATGGCGCCTATGGTCCTTCCTATCTGGAGATTCCCCGCGATATCCTGGATCGCGAAATTCCGATCGAAAGCGCGGTGATTCCAAAGCCGGGTTCATATCGTGCCTCGGTTAATTCTATTGGTGATCCGGCAGATATAGAAAAACTGGCCGATATACTGGTTAAAGCGAAGCGACCCGCAGTGCTGCTTGGCCAGCAAGTCTGGGCATCGCAGGGGCAGGCGGCGGCGGCCAAATTTGTGCATTCACTGGATATACCGGCCTATATGAATGGCGCAAGCAGAGGCATGTTGCCTCGGGACGACCCTCACCATTTTGATCGCACGCGTAGCGATGCCTTCA
The DNA here is from genome assembly GCA_964196115.1 of uncultured Gammaproteobacteria bacterium. Classification (GTDB taxonomy): domain Bacteria; phylum Pseudomonadota; class Gammaproteobacteria. The sequence goes on along the minus strand of CAXMRQ010000013.1, from coordinate 2,250 downwards.
AGAATGCGGACGTTATTTTGATTGTCGGTACGCCATTCGATTTTAGAATGGGGTATGGCAAGCGCATCTCCAAAGATGCCACTTTGGTGCAAATTGATCAAAGCTACGCAACAGTGGGTAAGAATCGCGATATCAGCCTCGGTCTGGCTGGGGATCCGGGATCAATTCTGGCGGCAGTCGAGCAGGCTGCATCGGGTCGTATAGATCAGGGTGCGCGACAGGAGCGGCAAAATTGGATGCAGGAGTTACGTGCCATTGAAGCAACAAAACTTGAAAAATTGATGCCAATGTTTACCACTGACCAAAATCCTATCCACCCTTATCGGCTCGCCTATGAAATTAATGAATTCCTCGGTGAAGATACAATCTATATAGGTGATGGTGGCGATATAGTCACCATTTCTGCGCAGGCGGTACGACCGCGCAATCCCGGGCAGTGGATGGATCCGGGCGCTCTGGGTTCGCTTGGTGTTGGGACAGGATTCTCGATGGCTGCCAAATTGGCCCATCCGAATAAGGAGGTTGTCTGCCTGTACGGCGATGGCGCTTTCGGCATGACTTCATTTGATATGGAAACCGCACAGCGTTTTGGCGCGCCGTATCTTGCAGTGATTGGCAATAATTCGGCAATGAACCAGATTCGTTATGGTCAGCTTGCTAAATATGGTCAGGAACGTGGTAGTGTCGGTAACAAGCTCGGCGATGTGCCTTTCTCCAAGTTTGGTGAAATGATCGGCGGCTATGGCGAAGAAGTACATGAAGCCAAAGACATTCAACCGGCGATGCAACGTGCGCGTGAAGCTATCGCGAAGACCGGTAAATGCGCGGTAGTCAACGTCTGGGTGGATCCAAACGAATATGCACCGGGAACCAAAGCGCAGACGATGTACAAATAATATTTTTTCGTTAGCACACAAAATTTAATTAGAGGTAAATGATGTCGAAAGCACTTGATGGTCTCAGAATTCTGGACTTCACTCACGTCCAGTCTGGACCTACCTGCACGCAGTTATTGGCCTGGATGGGCGCGGATGTTATTAAGGTTGAGCGCCCTGGTGTGGGCGATGCAACGCGCAAGCAGTTGATAGATGTGGAAGGCGCCGACAGCCTGTATTTTACCATGCTGAACCACAACAAACGGTCGCTAACGCTAAATTCAAAAAATGAAACCGGTAAGCAGGTGCTCGAACGTCTGGTGAAAAAATGTGACGTACTGGTGGAAAATTTCGCTCCAGGTGCACTCGACCGCATGGGCTTTGGTTGGGAACGCATACAGGAGTTGAACCCGCGAATGATTATGGCTTCGGTAAAAGGATTCGGACCTGGCCCATACGAAGATTGTAAGGTGTATGAGAATGTCGCGCAGTGTGCCGGTGGTTCGGCTTCAACTACCGGTTTTCATGATGGTGTACCTATGGTAACCGGAGCGCAAATTGGCGACTCTGGTACCGGAATTCATCTTGCGTTGGGTATTACGGCTGCATTATTACAACGTGAAAAAACCGGGCGCGGGCAACGTGTGCTGGCGCCGATGCAAGATTCTGTGCTCAATCTGTGCCGGGTAAAATTGCGCGATCAGCAACGGCTTGCTCATGGCCCACTCACGGAATACTCGCAACATGGTGAAGGTGTAGAGTTTGGCGATGCCACCCCTCGCGCAGGAAATGATTCTGGTGGTGGCCAGCCTGGCCGAATTTTGAAGTGTATAGGTTGGGAAACCGACCCCAATTCATATACCTATTTCATCACCCAGGCCGCGGTCTGGCAAAAAATATGTGATGTGATCGGAAAGCCGGAGTGGAAAGAAGATCCTGATTACGCGACGCCACCAGCTCGCCTGTCGCGACTCAATGAAATATTTGGAGAAATTGAAAACTGGACGATGACCAAAACCAAATACGAAGTCATGGATATATGTAACCCATTAGATATACCCGTCGGCCCGATACTTTCGATGAAGGAACTGGCCGAAGAGCCTTCGTTACGCGAATCCGGGACCATCGTCGAAGTTGACCACCCCGAGCGTGGCAGTTATTTAACGGTTGGCTGTCCAATCAAGTTTTCAGATAGTGAAGTTGAAGTGACACGTTCACCTTTGCTGGGTGAACACACTGATGAAATTCTCGCCGAGGTGCTGGAATATAGTGCCGACGAAATAGCCGAGATCAGGCAATCTGGCGCGGTATAAGCAACTAATTACAGGGTATAGATATGCGTATAGTAGTTCATGGGCAACAGGCATTTGGCAAG
>CAXMRQ010000012.1:0-3014 GCA_964196115.1 uncultured Gammaproteobacteria bacterium | reverse complement strand
ATGATATCAGTGTCGATGACATCAGTTTGGTGACGAATTATCGCTCCAGCTTTGCTCGCCAGATCAAGAAAAAAGGAATCGATGGTCTGATAAAAACCTTACATGATCGTAATCAGGAGCAATGACCAATAGATTGAACCTAGAAACCGCAGTTGGGCGCGAAAAAGATGTGCACCAAAAGTAGGCGCCATGAGGCGAGATATTGATGTGCATGGGGAATATGAAAATCGCGTGGTTACCTACAGGGAGGTAGGGTATGCAGATATTGCAGGATGCAATTATCTGTCACCTTATTGGTGATGAGAGGTTTTTCAGATTTTCCAGTGATGCGGCACTCCGATGCGTCAAGAGCTCGCCTCATGGCGCCTACTTTTCGTGTGCATACTGTCGTGATCCAACTGCGGATTCTAGGTTGAAATGCTACAAATAGAATTTGCTCACAGGGTCAGCAGCAACTAAGCCCTACATTCCTTGCAGGCATCTGCTAGAATAGCCGCCTTTTTAAATGCTTCGGTTAACGACAAAAGTTCGTCCATGAACAAACTAATAATCAAGGGTGGAATCCCTTTATCCGGCCAGGTGCGGGTATCTGGCTCAAAGAATGCGGTATTACCGATATTGGCAGGCACTTTACTGGCGAGTGGGCCGGTAATCATTCGCAACGTACCTCATTTACATGACGTCACGACGACGATGGAATTGCTTGGTCGCATGGGTGTGTCGCTAACCATCGGCGAAAAAATGAGCATCGAGATTGATCCGACCACTATCCAGAATACCTTCGCGCCTTATGAACTGGTAAAAACCATGCGCGCCTCGATTCTGGTATTGGGGCCTTTGCTGGCGAGATATGGAGAAGCCGAAGTTTCGCTGCCCGGTGGTTGTGCGATTGGCGCCCGACCCGTTGATATGCACCTTTCCGGATTGGAAGCAATGGGTGCGGAAATTGAAGTTGATCAGGGATATATCAAGGCTAAAGTAGACCGCCTCAAGGGCGCCCGCATAGTAATGGATCAGGTAACGGTAACCGGTACCGAGAACCTGTTAATGGCGGCGAGTCTGGCTGACGGCACTACCGTGATCGAAAATGCGGCGCGTGAACCGGAAGTCGTCGATTTAGCCGATTTTATTAATGCGATGGGTGGAAGAGTTGAAAATGCCGGTACCGATACGATTACCGTCCATGGCGTTGAAAAGCTCGAAGGCTGTGATTATTCGGTGTTACCCGACCGCATAGAAACCGGCACTTACCTGGTCGCTGCTGCGATTACCGGTGGCAAGGTTCTGGTCAAATATACCGATCCTAAAATACTCGACGCAGTGCTCGCCAAACTGACCGAAGCGGGTGCTCTCATCGATATCGGCGACAACTGGATCGAACTCGATATGGAAGGCAAAAAGCCCACAGCAGTGAATATTCGAACGGCACCTTACCCAGGGTTTCCAACCGACATGCAGGCGCAGTTTTGCGCCTTAAATGCAATAGCTGTGGGTACCGGATCGGTCACCGAAACGGTATTTGAAAATCGATTTATGCATATTCAGGAAATCTTGCGTTTAGGGGCTAAGATTAATCTCGAAGGCAATACCGCGATTATACAGGGTGTTGATGATCTCAATGGCGCCCAGGTGATGGCGACCGACCTGCGCGCGTCGGCCAGCCTTATTCTTGCCGGTCTGGTGGCAAAAGGCGAAACCGTAGTCGAGCGCATCTATCATATCGACCGTGGTTACGATCATATCGAAGAAAAACTGGCCGGTCTCGGCGCTCAGATTCAACGCATTCCCGGCTAGCTCTTCACCATGTCTCAGCCGTTAACGATTGCGCTCGCGAAGGGGCGAATTCTGAATGACACGCTGCCGCTACTGGCGCGCGCAGGTATAGAGCCGACCGATAATTTGGCGACCAGTCGCAAGCTGGTGTTCTCTACTAATCATAAAAATATCAATCTGGTTCTGATTCGATCCGCAGACGTGCCGACCTATGTGCAATATGGTGCTGCAGATCTGGGCGTGGCGGGTAAGGATGTCTTGCTCGAACACGGTGGTGAAGGGCTTTACGAACGCGTCGATTTAAAAATTGCGCCCTGCAAATTGATGACTGCGGGATTCGTTGACAGGCCTATACCAAAGGGTCGCCTGAAGGTGGCCACCAAATATCCAGGAATCACCCGGCAATTTTTCCTCCAGCAGGGCCGTCAGGTCGAGCTGATTAAACTTTATGGGTCGATGGAGCTGGCACCGATAGTCGGTCTCGCCGATATAATCGTCGATCTGGTCGATACCGGTAACACGTTAAAAGCGAATGGACTGGTGCCGCTTGAACATATTATGGATATCAGTTCACGACTGATTGTCAATCGTGCTTCGTTGAAAATGAAAAATCAGGCAATCAAGATCCTGGTCGACAAGATAGAGCAGGCGGTCGAAGGCAAGTGATGGCGATAGATATCAGGCGTCTTAACAGCCAGTCGCAGGACTTCTGGCAACAACTGGAAGACCTGCAGGCCTGGGAATCGGTATCGGACGACGCCGTGCTGACTGCGGTGATAGATATCCTCAAAGCGGTGAAAACAGGTGGCGACGCGGCGCTAATTGAATTGACTGCTAAATTCGACGGACTGCAGGTCAATTCCTTTTCACAGCTCGAAATACCCTCGAGTCGCCTGGCCGACGCCTTCGAGGGATTGCCGGAAGCGCAGAGCAATGCACTCGAACAGGCGGCGGCTCGAATTCGTTCTTATGCCGAGCATCAAAAACTTGAGTCCTGGGAATATACCGAGGCGGATGGCACACTGCTAGGACAACAAATAACCCCGCTCGACAGGGTCGGGCTTTACGTGCCGGGGGGCAAGGCTAGCTACCCATCGTCGGTACTGATGAATGCAATCCCGGCTAAGGTTGCAGGGGTTGAAGAACTGATTATGGTGGTTCCGACCCCGGGTGGCGTCGTCAACGAACTGGTTCTGGCCGCGGCGCATATCGCTGGAGTGGATCGCGTATTTACCATTGGT
>CAXMRQ010000011.1:0-10498 GCA_964196115.1 uncultured Gammaproteobacteria bacterium | reverse complement strand
CGCGCAGCATATCGATTTCACAAGGAAATATCCGAAGAAGTCTCGTATCAATGATTCCGAGCGACTGAGGAACTATTTCTTGTGGAATCAATAGGCAAGTGAGATTGTGCATGATTTATGAATTTTCCGGGTTAAATTGCCAAATTCAAACTACTACGGATATTACAACTCACCGTTATACGCACTTCGCGCAATGCCAGCATATGCCACCGCATCGTGCAAAATCGGGTTGGTTCCGGCGGACGGATCAATCACTGCCATCTCACCGATTTCGGACAGACGCGAGTCTTCGGGAATAATCGCCGAAAGCGCGTGATGAATACCAATTTCCTCACGCATCGATAATACCCAGTTCAAAAATGCATCGAAATCAGCTTCGAGATCCAGGTAGCGAGCGAGCCGGGCAATGCGGGTATTAATTTCGCTGTAATTCGCTTTTAACACATAGGGCATCAAGATCGCGTTGAGCATGCCATGGTGGGCGTCGTAAATTGCTCCGAGCGGGTGGGCCAGTGCGTGCATGCCGCCAAGTCCGCGTTGGAACGCTGTGGCGCCCATCGAAGAGGCGACAATCATTTGCGTGCGTGCTTCGATGTTAGAACCATCGGCCACTGCTGTTGGTAGATACTCCTTAATCAGACGAATGCCTTCGATGGCGATACCTTCAGCCATCGGGTGATAGCCCGGCGAGCAGAATGCTTCGAGGTTGTGCGACAATGCATCCATCCCTGTAGCAGCGGTTAAACCAGCAGGTAGTCCAAGCGTCAGTTCAGGGTCGAGGATGACACAGGCGGGCAGCATTTTTGGATGGAAAATAATCGCTTTTTTATGTTCAGCTTCATTGACGATGACCGAGGCTCGTCCCACTTCAGAACCGGTTCCCGCCGTAGTTGGCACACCGATAATCGGCGGAATTTTATCCACGTCGGCATTCAGCCAGTTATCGCCAACGTCTTCCAGATCCCACAGTGAGCAGCTTTGGTTGGCAGCAACAGCAACCGCTTTGCCAGCGTCGAGCCCGCTGCCACCGCCGAACGCAATAACGCCATCGTGGTTGCCGCTGCGGTAGGCAGCTATACCGGCGTCAACATTACTACCCGTGGGATTGGGTTTTATGTCGCTAAATACTGCTATCGATAAACCGGCCGCCTGACAACTGGCAACGACGTTGGCAACCATCGGCAAACCGGCCAGGCCCGGGTCGGTCACCAGTAGTGGTGCATTCATATTCAAGTCACGACAGACATCGGCCAGTTCACTCACACGACCTGCGCCTGTGCGTATTGCCGTAGGGTAATTCCAGTTTGCATTCATGTTGTTTAAACCTGCTTCAAATGATAAGACTTGGGCCGGGTCATATGCTCAAAGCCAACCGATGAAAGGGTGCAACCACGACCCGAATTTTTCACCCCGGTCCATGCCAGCGCCGGATCGAGATAATCGCAGCGATTCATAAACCAGGTGCCGGTTTCGATTTGATTACCTATCTCAATTGCTGCATTTTCGTCCTGGGTAAACACCGCAGCGGTGAGGCCGAACTCGCTATCGTTCATTAATTTTATCGCTTCTTCGTCGCCACTCACCGACATAATTGCGACCACCGGGCCGAAGGTTTCTTCATTCATAACCCGCATCGAATGATCGACGTCGATTAGTACCTGCGGCGCCAGATACGCCGTTCCTGTCTGGTTGGCTGCAAATTTTGCCGGGTCGACCAGTGCCTTCGCACCAGCTGCGACTGCCTCGTTAATTTGCCCACGCACAAATTCCGCTGCACTGGCTTTAACCAACGGCCCGAGATTTGTCGCCGCTTCGTCAGGACGACCGAGAACATAAGCGTTAGCAAGAGCAGCCACACCATCGACAAATTCCTCATACACGGATTCATCGACATAGACACGTTCTATGCCACAGCAGGACTGGCCTGAATTAAAAATAGCACCGTCGGTAACGGTTTCGATAGCGTGTTGCAGATTGGCATCTTTACGCACGTAAGCCGGGTCTTTGCCGCCGAGTTCGAGGCCGACGCCGATGAACCGACCGACCGCGGCGCGCTCGACCATTTCGCCACCGGGTACCGAGCCGGTAAAGGCGACAAAATTGATTTCGGGTGACTTAATAACTGCCTCGGTATCACTGTGACTCAAATGCAGGTATTGAAACACACCGTCGGGTAAGCCCGCTTCGGAAAAAGCTTGCTGCAGTCGCTCAGCGCATAACGGTGTCTGCGCAGAATGTTTTAGCACCACGGCATTACCAGCCAGTATCGCGGGCATAATCGCGTTTACCGAGGTCAGGTAGGGGAAGTTCCACGGTGCTACTACCAATACGACGCCTAGCGGTTCGCGTTTGATATATCGCGTGAATCCGTCTTTTTGTTGCGGTTTTAAATCAGCCAACGCGCTATCGGCAATTTCGATCATGTGGCGCGCGCGTTCTTCAAACCCGGCGACTTCACCGGGCGCCTGGGAAATAGGGCGACCCATTTGCCAGGTAATTCCCTCGGCTATTTCAGCCTTGCGAGCGACAAAAGAGTTTACCGCTTTAGTACAGAGTGCCTGACGTTCAGCGATTGACGTCATTTTCCATTGTTTCTGCGCTTCTACTGCTGCACTCAAAGCCTGCTGGATTTGATCTGCGCTCGCCGTTTGGCGCTCGACATAAATGCTACCATCTACGGGTGATATACATTGTATTGTGGCCATTATTTTTGCTCTTTAATTTTTTCAACTATTTTGTTAATCAGGTTGCTGAGATCTCCTTTTTTCCTACAACCAGAATGGATCTAGGAATATACCCCCAGGAGTCTGTCGGACTTAGGTAATTGTAGCGATATGTACAGGATGTACGGTAGTAGAACAATGCAGGACGCAATTGTCGAGGGAAAGTCATTTTGAGTCAGATTTTTCTATCGATTGAGGCGAATAGTTATTCATATTTAACGAAATGGACAGGAAAATCTGGCCAAAATGGCTTTTCCGCAGTAGATTTATCCTAAGTCCGACAGAGTCCTAAGCCCAGGTACACCTAAGCCAGGAACTTCGGCATGTTACCAACCTCGACAATTTTCATCGCATTGGTGCCCCCATCAGTACCCATCAAATCACCCTTGGTGATGATTACCAAATCACCGTCCTCAACGGCTTTTTGTCGCTTCATCATGTCAACCGCTTCCAGGTTGGCTTCGGCATGATTGGTATGCATAGTGGGGAAATAAATTGGAAATACGCCACGGTATAAATTGACCTTGCGATTCGTCGAATCATGCCGTGACAAGGCGTAAATAGGTATTCCCGAACTAATACGCGACATCCACAAAGCAGTCGACCCAGACTCGGTGAGGGATGCTATAGCACGTACCCCGAGATGATTGGCGGTATACATCGACGCCATCGCGATCGCCTCATCTACTCGATTAAAAACGCTATTCAATCGATGATGCGAGCGGCTGGCACGGCTTTCCTGTTCCGCATTGAGACATATATCTGACATCGCACGTACGGTTTGACTCGGGTAACGACCGGTAGCGGTTTCGGCAGAAAGCATCACCGCATCGGTACCATCAAGCACCGCATTAGCAACGTCAAACACTTCGGCACGCGTCGGAATCGGATTGTCACGCATTGATTCCATCATTTGTGTCGCAGTGATGACAACACAATTCATACTTCGCGCCAGGTTTATAATTTTCTTTTGCACGGCGGGAAGATTGGCATCACCAATTTCGACACCAAGATCACCGCGCGCAACCATCACCGCATCAGATGCTTCGATGATGGCTTCAAGATTTTCCAATGCCTCAGAACGTTCTATTTTGGCCACAATTCCACCATGACCGCCGGCATCACGCAGTAATTGACGCGCCAGATTGATATCTTCCGCATTACGCGGAAATGAAACCGCAATGTAGTCAGCTTCTATATTTGCCGCTGTGACAATGTCGACCTTATCTTTTTCGGTGAGCGCCTCGGCGGTTAACCCACCACCTTTGAGATTGATACCTTTGTTATCGGATAGTTGACCACCAACCAGTACACTACAGCGGATTTTAGACCCTTCCACGGACTTGACCTGCAATACGATGCGGCCATCGTCGAGCACCAGTACGTCGTCAGCATTAACATCGTCGGGCAATGTCTTGTAGGTAATTCCCACCTGGTTTATATCACCATCGTTGACGCCACAGTCGGCGTTAAGGCAAAAATCAGCGCCAATAGTCAGCTCGACGGCGCCATCGCGAAATTTTTCTGTACGGATTTTTGGACCCTGAAGATCCGCCAATATAGCTAAATGGCGATGGTTCGCCTTACCGATGGCGCGCACTTTTTCTGCTCGAGCCTTATGCTCAGCCGGGCTTCCGTGAGAGAAATTGAGGCGCAATACATCGACGCCCGCTTTAATCAGGGAATCAAGTGCTTCATCCGACTCTGTTGCCGGGCCCAATGTAGCGACAATTTTGGTTCTGCGCATTACTGCTATCATGCTGTATTCCTCTTTTCTAACATCGCTACCGCGGGTAATTTTTTGCCTTCGAGGAATTCGAGGAAAGCACCACCACCGGTTGAGATATATGATATCTGATCGGAAATTCCATACTTGTCGACTGCCGCCAGAGTGTCACCACCCCCAGCGATTGAAAATGCACTCGATGAGGCAATTGCCTGTGCCAGAGTTTTAGTGCCTTCGCCAAACTGGTCGAATTCGAACACACCTACCGGCCCATTCCAGACGATAGTCGCCGCCGTTTGCATCATTTGCGCAAATCGAGCTGCGGTTTGCGGGCCAATATCAAAAATCATATCGTCGTCGGTGACTGCGTCAACTGGCTTTACAACCGCCTCGGCCTGAGGCGAAAATTCTTTTCCACAAACAACATCGATGGGAATTGGAATCTCTTTTCCCGCTGCCTGGGCGGCCTCGATTAATCGCTTCGCCTCTGGAATTAAATCTTCTTCGACCAGCGATTTGCCAACATTATACCCCGCTGCGGCGATAAATGTGTTCGCGATACCACCGCCAGGTATCAACTGATCGACGGTCTTCGAAAGCGAATCGAGTACGGTTAATTTGGTCGACACTTTGGAACCGCCGACGATAGCCACCACAGGCCTTTGTGGGTTATCCAGCGCCTGTCCGAGAGCCTCGAGTTCCGCTGTTAGCAATGGACCCGCACAGGCCACTGTAGAGAACAGCCCGACACCGTGAGTCGAGGCCTGGGCCCGGTGCGCAGTACCGAAAGCGTCCATCACGTAAATATCACAGAGCCCCGCATATTGTCTCGACAAAGACTCATCATTGGCTTTTTCGCCCAGGTTAAAACGTACATTTTCGAGCAATACAATGTCACCATCGGACAATACTGGCGATTTTTGCAAATAGTCTGAGATCAAGTCGACATTTTTCCCCAGCGCCGATGCCAGATAATCGGCGACCGGCTTCAACGAATACTGGTCTTCTGGCGCTCCCTCGGTTGGGCGACCCAGATGCGACATGATCATCAATTTCGCGCCGGATTCGATACAATGCCGGATTGTCGGCATTGACGCTTTAATGCGCTGATCACTAGTTACCTTGCCGTTTTGCACCGGCACATTGAGATCCTGGCGAATCAGCACGCGTTTCCCGGCCAGATCAAGGTCGGTCATTTTCATCACAGACATCGACAGCTCCTTATTGCAATATCAAAATTTACAGACGGCTAAAACGAGAAAAGACTACGAGAACTGAAAATATTTCCTCAGCATTTCGCAACCTTAAACCTAGTTGTTAAAACAGTGATGGTTTATTGAGAGATGACGCGTGCCATTTCGACCACTTTGCAGGAATATCCCCATTCGTTGTCATACCAGGAGATTAGTTTGACGAAGGTACTGTCCATCGCAATACCGGCCCCGGCATCGAAAGTCGAGGTACAGGCCTCGCCACGAAAATCGGTCGATACGACTTTTTCATCTGTATAGGCGAGCACACCTTTCATCGCACCTTCGGAGGCAGCTTTCATCGCCGTACAAATATCTTCGTAGCTGGCTTCTTTTTCCATCTCGACGGTCAAATCAATCACTGATACATCTGAAGTCGGCACTCGAAACGACATGCCAGTCAACTTACCATTCAGTTCGGGTAATACAACACCAACCGCCTTGGCAGCGCCGGTAGACGAAGGAATGATGTTTTCCAGAATACCGCGACCACCACGCCAGTCTTTCATCGAAGGACCGTCTACTGTTTTTTGCGTCGCCGTGGCGGCATGCACGGTCGTCATCAAGCCGCGTTTCAGGCCGAAGTTATCGTGAATGACCTTGGCTACAGGTGCCAGGCAGTTTGTGGTACAGGAGGCATTAGAAATAATTGCCTCACCAGCGTAACTATCGTCATTGACGCCAAAAACGAACATCGGCGTATCATCCTTCGACGGTGCAGACATAATCACCTTTTTGGCACCGGCGTCAATATGCTTTTGCGCGGTTTCTTTGGTGAGGAATAAACCGGTCGATTCGATGATAACATCGGCGTTGATCTCGCCCCACTTCAGCTGCGATGGATCACGCTCGGCGGTGAGTCGAATATGCTTACCTTTGACCACCAGGTTATTACCGTCTACCGCAACTTCGCCCTTGAAACGACCGTGAACCGAATCGTGCTTGAGCATATAGGCGAGGTAATCTGGATCAAGTAAATCATTAATGCCAACGACTTCTACATCGTCAAAATCCTGTGCGGCACGGAATACCATACGTCCAATACGACCAAAACCGTTGATACCAACTCGAATAGTCATGTAATATTTCTCCTAAAGTAAATTTTAAAAATGATTGTTCTAAATCTGAATCTATTCTGCACCGTCTTCGCTTCCGATCAGGCTATTCACCGCCTCGATAACCTTATCGACCGTGAAACCGAAATAGGCAAACAATTCTTTTGCCGGGGCGGACTCGCCAAAGGTATTCATGCCGATAACCAATCCGGTTAAGCCGACGTACTTATACCAGCCATCTGCTACCGCAGCCTCGACCGCGATTCTGGAAGTGACAGCTGCCGGTAATACTGACTCGCGATATTCGGTCGACTGCTGATCAAAAACATTAGTACTCGGCATCGATACGACACGAATATTTCTCTCGACCAGCGCTTCCGACTCTGCCGCACCCATCGCGAGTTCGACTTCGGAGCCGGTGGCGATTATGATCGCTTCGGGGGTGCCCAGGCAATCTTTCAATATATAACCACCCTTCGCAATTGCCTGAATTTGCTCGCTACTACGGGATTGGTGGGGTAAATCCTGACGTGAAAATACCAGGCAGCTCGGTCCGTCTCGACGTTCGATCGCCGCCTTCCAGCAAACCACAGATTCGACTTTGTCACAGGGTCGCCAGACCTGCATGCCCGGAATCATTCTCAGTGTCGGCAGCTGCTCCACGGCCTGGTGGGTTGGACCGTCTTCGCCGAGGCCAATTGAATCGTGAGTATAAACAAAAATACTTTGAATCTTCATCAGCGCGGCCATACGTATCGCGTTTCGCGCATATTCCGAAAACATCAGGAAGGTGGCACCAAAAGGAATAAGTCCACCATGCAGCACGATTCCATTCATCATTGCCGACATACCGAATTCACGAACGCCGTAATTAATGTAATTACTTTGTGCCGATTCTGATCGCATCGGTTTAAAACCAGACCATTCGGTCAAATTCGAACAGCCTAAATCGGCTGAACCACCAAATAACTCCGGCAATAAGGGCGAGTAAGCTTCTATCGACGCCAGTGACGCTTTACGCGTCGAAGTGCTTTCAGCAGCAGCATCGACCTCGGCAATAAAGGCTTGCGAAGCTTCGGCCCAGTTATCGGGCAGTTCGCTGTTGCTGCGACGTTCAAACTCGGCGGCAAGCTCAGGGAACTCGATGCGATAGGCGTCAAATTTTGCAATCCAGGCATCCTCTTTAGTTTGTCCCGCGAGTTTATGATCCCAGCCTTCGTAAATCTCATCAGGTATCTCGAACGGCTCGTGTTCCCAGCCAAGCTCGACCCGGGCAAGCGCGATCTCGTCGTCTCCCAGTGGGGCCCCATGACAACCATGCCCACCCGCTTTATTCGGGGCACCATAACCAATGATTGTTTTACAGCAAATAATCGAAGGTTTAGCGCTAATCGCGCGCGCAGCTTCAATAGCTATAATGATTTCATCGGCATCATGGCCATCGACTTCGACTACATGCCAACCATAGGCTTCGAAGCGTTTTGGCGTATCATCGAGGAACCAGCCTTTCACCTTACCGTCGATGGAAATGCCGTTATCATCCCAAAATACAACCAATTTACCCAGGCCGAGGGTACCGGCTAATGAACAGGCTTCATGCGAAATACCTTCCATCATGCAACCATCACCGGCGAATACATAGGTGAAATGATCGACAATCGTGTGGTTTTCACGGTTAAAATCGGCGGCCAGAGTACGTTCCGCTATTGCCATACCGACTGCGTTGGCAATACCCTGGCCGAGCGGGCCTGTGGTGGTTTCAATACCAGGCGCGTAACCATGTTCCGGATGCCCCGGTGTCTTGGAATGCAACTGTCGAAAGTTTTTCAGATCGTCAATTGATACTTCGTAGCCAGTCAAATGTAATACCGAGTAGGGCAGCATCGAACCGTGCCCGTTGGACATAATAAATCGGTCCCGGTCAACCCAGTCGGGATTGGAAGGGTTGTGGTGCAGAAATTTGTTGTACAACACTTCAGCGATATCGGCCATACCCATCGGCGCACCAGGGTGGCCTGAATTGGCTTTTTGCACTGCATCCATACTTAACGCTCGAATGGCATTAGCAAGCGTTCTATGTGATGGCATATCTAAACTCCCGGGAAGCTGGTTATCATCATTTCCCTTAGCAGGTTATGAACCTTGTAGAAAATCGGATGTATATCACGGAAGGCCACAGTTTTTACACCCGCCCTATCCGACAAGGCGCGATATTCTCTCGCAAATGCATATCTACAGCAACTCAAAATATTTTTTGCACGTATTGATTTTGTTAAACGCCCATCGCCGAGGAAAGCCTGTCTTCTTATTGCGTTTTACACTGGAAGCGCCTATAAAGACGCTTTTCGATAATCATTGGGGAGTGGAAATGGCAAAATCGTTCATCTTTACATCGGAATCTGTCTCCGAGGGACATCCAGATAAAGTTTCCGATCAGATTTCTGATGCCGTATTAGACGCCTTGCTTGAGCAAGACAAAAAGTCCCGCGTCGCCTGCGAAACCCTGGTGAAAACCGGAATGGTTATGCTGGCCGGTGAAATCACTACCAGCGCCTGGGTCGATATGGAAGCCCTGGTGCGCAAAACTGTCAAAGATATCGGATATGACAACCCTGAATGTGGTTTCGACGGCAATACCTGCGCCGTTCTCACCGGCCTGGGCAAGCAGTCTGCTGACATTGCGATGGGCGTCGACGAATCCTCCGATCACCAGCAAGGTGCTGGCGATCAGGGCCTGATGTTTGGATACGCCAGCAATGAGACTGACGTATTGATGCCGGCACCGATTACCTATGCGCATCGGTTAGTAAAACGTCAGTCTGTAGTACGAAAGTCCGGTGAATTAAGCTGGTTACAACCCGATGCCAAGAGCCAGATCACCTTCCGTTATGAAGATTATAAACCGGTAGGCATCGAAGCAGTGGTTTTGTCTACGCAACATTCGGAAGATGTCAGCCTCGACACGCTACGCGAAGCGGTAATCGAAACTATATTGAAACCGATACTGCCCGAAGAATGGTTCTCACAGTGTAAAAGCGAAAATATCCACGTTAATCCAACCGGCCGTTTTGTTATCGGTGGCCCGGTAGGCGATGCAGGATTGACCGGGCGTAAGATTATTGTTGATACCTACGGCGGTATGGCGCGTCACGGTGGTGGCGCATTTTCAGGTAAAGATCCATCCAAGGTCGATCGTTCGGCTGCTTATGCCGCTCGTTATGTGGCGAAGAATATCGTTGCCGCCGGCATCGCTAATCGCTGTGAAGTTCAGGTTTCTTATGCAATAGGCGTTGCTGAACCAACTTCTATTAGCGTCGACACCTTTGGCACCGGTAATATCGACGATGACAAAATCATCGCTTTAATTCGTCAGCATTTTGATCTGCGTCCGAAAGGTTTAATCGCGATGCTCGACCTGCTACGACCGA
Organism: uncultured Gammaproteobacteria bacterium; assembly: GCA_964196115.1. GTDB lineage: Bacteria > Pseudomonadota > Gammaproteobacteria. The sequence goes on along the minus strand of CAXMRQ010000011.1, from coordinate 316 downwards.
TTTATCAGCAGACCGCAGCTTATGGACATCTGGGTCGCGACGATATCGATCTCAGCTGGGAAAAAACCGACAAAGCCGAGGAGCTAAAATCTGACGCTGGTCTATAATCTCCTGATTTGACTAATGCTCTGTCAATGAGATAATCAGCCTGTAACCACAGGCACTAGGATGCGAGGGGCGCTGCGACAGAGTTTTCTGCCAGGCTCACATCATAATCGAAAACAACGGCGCTCATAAATACATCGAATAAAGGTTTATTTATGAATGCTCAGGTAGAAAACACTCAGGACTACATTATTGCTGATATTTCCCTCGC
>CAXMRQ010000010.1:0-5089 GCA_964196115.1 uncultured Gammaproteobacteria bacterium | reverse complement strand
ACTAACCCACACACCCCGTATATATCATCTCAGTCGATATGCTAGCTGGCTTAAAGCCCTCGACCGGACATTCCGGACGGGGGCTTTGTTTTATGTGCGGGGAGGCTGTCGGACTTAGGATAAATCTCGGTAACTGCTCCTGCGTCGCCTAAAGCGCCTACTGTTGGTACTCTACCATCGGGACGCCGCATCGCTACATTCATGCAGGCGTACTGCGGAAACGCCATTTTGGTCAGATTTTCCTATCCATTTCGTTAAATATGAATGACTATTCGCCTCAATCGATAGAAAAATCTGACTCAAAATGACTTTCCCTCGACAATTGCGTCCTGCATTGGCTAAGGGCACCTACTGTTGGCGCCTAAAAGCGCCTACTGTTGGTGTTCTACTACCGTACATCCTGTACATCCTGTACATATCGCTACAATTACCTAAGTCCGACAAACTCCTAGAGGAAATCAACTATGGGCTGCCAATATTTCGAACCCTGTGACCATGGTGCAGAAAGTTTCACCATCGGTCTGCCAAAGCTCACGTTTGGGCGTGGGTGCCTGAGCGAAGTTGGTGTTCGTGCAGCGTCTCGCGGTATGACCCGAGTGGCGCTTTTTGTCGATCCGTTTCTTACCGATAGCGCCTATGCGACGAGCGTTCAGGCGTCTTTAAAACAGGCCGGGATCGACATTGCTGTATTCTCCGATATTCGAATCGAACCGGATAATGCCTGCGTCGAGAGTGGTGCGAGGTTTATCGCCCAGGGTGACTTTAACGGCGTTATTTCGCTCGGCGGCGGTTCAACCATGGATACCGCCAAGGCGGCGATGGTGTATGGTCTTTACCCCTACGATGATTTTCTCGATTACTTTGCGCCGCCGATAGGCGCGGGCAAGCCGATGCCAGGCAAACTATTGCCTCATCTGGCCTGTCCGACCACATCTGGAACCGGATCCGAGTGCACCTCGGTATCGGTTATTCGGATTAATGACTTGAATACCAAGTTCGTGCTGGGTAGCCCGGTGTTAATGCCCGATGAAGCTCTGGTTGACCCGGCCTGTTGCGATAGTTTACCTGGGAATATTGTAGCCTCCACCGGGTTCGATTTGCTCAGCCACGCAATCGAGTGTTATACCGCCAAAGCCTATACGCGTTGGGCCAAAATCGAAGATCCGCTTAAGCGTCCATACTTGCAGGGTGCGAATCCGTGGAGTGATCTGGCGGCCACTCGTGCGCTGGAGATAGTCGGTGAATATATAGAGCGAGGCGTTAACGATGCCAGCGATAGCGAGGCTCGCGACCAGTTGATGTGGGGCGCCACGCTGGCCGGTATGGCGTTTGGCAATTCGGGTACGCACCTGCCTCATGCGCTTTCCTATGGTGTTACCCATTTGATGCAGGATATCACTACGAAGGATTACCCGGTGGATTCGCCTTTCATTCCGCATGGTATTAGCGTCATCGCGTCGGCCCCGGCGATTTTCCGATATTTAGCGGAGGCTGCACCCGAACGGCACCTTGAAGCCGCTAATAGTCTCGGCGCGAATGTCTGGGACGCAGGTAGTGATGAAGTCGGTGAAGTAGTGGCCGGGCGTATTATCGAGTTGATGAAAAAAACTGGCATGCCGAACGGTATCGGTGATCTGGGTTTTAGCGAGGCTGATGTTAAATCGCTATCCGCATCTTCTGTGCGTCAGGGGCGAGCAATTGCTAATGCGCCACGTGAGACCAATCTACAGGATATCGAGAATATATACGTCGCTGCGCTCAGTTACGCCTAGGAGTCCAACTGACCCCTGGACTCCTTGGCAACGGCATCGGGAGATTTTTGAAATATCAGGGGTACCAGAAAAACAAAACAGGCCAATAGAAATAACAGCCCGCCCGTCAGGCCCAGCATATCGCCCGCGCGAAAACTCGTGGCGATAAAAAACAGGGCAGAGAAGATGAACAGAATCCAGCCTGTAATCTGTAAGAGGCAGGGTTTAGTTGTTTGTTCTGTGCTCATTTGCTTACTCGTTAAAAACAATATCGATAATCTTACTTCATACTTTCTCGCTGTAAAACGATTAAGTTTCACCGAGTGGCTTAAATTTCCAGGTTCATACCTGCGCGGTTTTTAGAGACTGGCCCAGAGCGTCGAGAATTTTTTCTCTTGGCGATATCGTCGGACTCACCAGAACAACTTGTCGGCTATAGCGCTGCGGACGTACGAACTCGGCATCCAGACTGGTTGTGGACAGATTGAGACCGGCCCATTGCGGCACCAGTGACACGCCCATATCCTGTTGAACCAGCTTTTCGATCGCCTCCAGAGCATCAAGTTCATAGTCGGGTTCGATATCGATCTTCTTATCCCTGAGAAACTGACGCGCGCGTAACCCACCCCAGGATTGTGAGTCGTAGCAGATATAGGGGTTTTGCATTAGTTTATCCCGCAGAGACTTTCCTGCGGACTGATTCGAAAGTAAAATAAGTGGCTCGTCGCGTAGCACCTGAAACTGGTAGGTACTGGGCAGGGCATAGGGTGGTTTCACTATAATGGCGGCGTCAATTTTACGGTCGGCGAGGTCGGCGAATAGTGAATTCGAGGTTCCGGGTTTAATTTGCAAAATAAGCCCCGGCGCCGTTGCAGCCAGATGATTGATTGCCGTGGGTAATATGCCGGTGAGCGCGGTGGAAATTGCACCGAGGTGGAATTTACCGATCAGCCCTGACTGATCGATGTCGGTGCCTAAATGGTGATACTCCCTGACTATATTTCGTGCGCGTGGTAACAGATTTAGGCAGGCCTCTGTCGGCGTCGCCTTGTGCGATTTGCGGTTAAGCAGGATGGTATTGAAATGCTTTTCCAGAACCACAATGCGTTGCCCGACCGCAGCGGCGGTAAGGTTTTGTGCGCGAGCAGCGTGGGCAATGGAGCCGAGTTCTACCACGGCGATCAGGCTATCCAGATAACGTATGTCCATGACCGGTTATAATAATTCAAGTTATAAAATAATTCTTTATAAGAATTAAACTATTAACCATTATATTTTTATTTATACAGGTGTTAGCATTTCTCATTTCTAACACTGCAACGGAGAATTAATGTTCAACGACAGCATGATGAATCAGATTCGCGAACGATTTTGCCATGTCGATATCTGCCCTTATCAGGGACCACGTGTATTCTTTGAAAATGCAGGTGGTTCACTGACCTTGAAATCCGTAGTCGAGGCCAATACCAGATTAGCCGGAATTCCAGATAACCAGGGCAGGGATAACCCGGCATCACATGAACTGGTGCGTATCATCAACCAGGCGCGTGAGGATATGCGAACTTTCCTGGGTGTCGCTGACGGCCCGGTTTTTATTGGTGAAAGCGGCACCGAATTACTTTTTCGACTGGTGCGTGCTGCGGTTTTGGGTGCCGCCGATGGTGGCAATGTAGTCGGTAGTACGCTGGAACACCCGGCCACCGTGAGCGCTAGTAAACGCTGGGGCAAAATTGCAGGTAAGACCTACCGTGCGGCGATACACAATAACGAAACCGCAACTGTCAACGCGAATGATTATCGTAAAGTGGTTGATGCGGATACCCGTGTCGCGACCATTATTCACACCAGCCCGGTGACCGGTATGTCGGTGGATATAAAATCAGTTGTCAAGGTGATACGCGAAGCATCGCCCGATTGTGTGATTATTGTCGATGGTATTCAGCATGCGCCACATGGTGATCTGGATGTGGATGGATACGACGTCGACGCTTATGCGATTTCTGCTTATAAGGTTTTTTCGCGGCATAACTATGGATTCGCCTGGGTATCACCGCGATTGAGTAGCCTGCCGCATGACCACCTGGACGACACCCCGGATGATTTCTGGGAACTCGGCACCCGCGATACTTCGGCCTTCGCCTGTTTTTCGGAAGTGGTTAATTATCTCGACTGGCTCGGTTCACTGTTAACTAGTAGCGAAAACCGTCGTGATCGGATACTGGCAGCCGGCAAGGCTTTCAAGGAACAGGAATCCGGCCTGGTGAATATTATGATCAATGGCACCGATGGCCAAAAAGGTTTGCGCGATATGTCCGAAGTGACAGTCATCGGTGGTCATGACAGTAATCACCGTGAAGGTCTGGTATCGCTATACATTGAAGCAATCCCCTGCGCCGACGTAGTCAGCCGCCTGAATGCTGAGGGCGTACGCACCCATGTACGTAAAAACGATTATTTTTCGGGTAATATTCTCGAGCCGCTGAATCGACCTACCTGCGTGCGTGTCTCGATGTGTCATTACAACACTCGGGAGGAAGTTTTACAGTTTTTGCGTATCATGGAGTCGATTATTAACGAGATGGCTTAAATTCCTGCCCACTCGTAATCGAACCACAAATAATTGATCGAATTTTGGAAATGCTATGAAAAAGCATGCACAAGCAGTAGTCATCGGTGGAGGACTGGTCGGCTGCTCGATACTTTACCATCTGGCCAAACTGGGCTGGACTGATGTCGTGTTGCTCGAACGAAATGAACTCACCTCGGGTTCGACCTGGCACGCAGCAGCCGGTATTCACGGTCTGCACGATCACAACAATATTTCCAAACTGCAATACTATACGATGCAGCTCTACGCAGAGCTGGAGCAGATTACTGGCCAGGGCTGCGGTATTTTTCAACCCGGTTCACTTTACCTCGCGCAAACCCGCGATCGTGAATACCAGTTACGTATGCAGGCGGCGAAGGCAAAATACTTTCAGGTCGAATTTAATGAATTAAGCCGTGATGAAGCCGAGCGCATGCATCCGCTGGTGGACTTCGATGGTATTCGCTGCATCATGTACGAACCCGATGGCGGCAATGTCGACCCTTCGGGTGTGACCCATGCCTATGCAAAAGGCGCGCGTAATCTCGGTGCCGAAGTGCATCGTTTCACGCCGGTTATCGCGACTACGCAGCGTTACGATGGTAGCTGGGACGTGGAAACCGACCAGGGCAGTGTTCATACCGACGTAGTGGTAAATGCTGCCGGATTATGGGCGCGCGAAGTCGCGGCGATGGCGGGTTTCGAACTGCCGTTGATTCCGATGGAGCATCAGTATTTCGTCACCGAAACG
>CAXMRQ010000009.1:0-4059 GCA_964196115.1 uncultured Gammaproteobacteria bacterium | reverse complement strand
GACACTGAGTTCGAAGGGAATGAACCTGAGCGCGATAATCCGTTCGATGGGCGTTACCAACACCGTCATGACCGATGACCCGAATGAATTTAAAGGTGCTTTAAAAGGTAAAGCACGATTCGTGCATTACATGATCCAGGCAGGCAATGACAAGGTCGGTGGCGAGATACCGCTGAAAGCATTAGAGATTAAACAGCGGTTTGTGCGGGCGGTTGGATAAAGTGTGGGATTAGTAGCTGATAGCGGTAATCAAATAGCGATGCACTCCACCGGGTACCTCAACCGTGACTTCTTCACCCAGCTCACGCTTTAACAATGATCGTGCAAGTGGCGAATCAACACTGATATAGTTTTCCTCGTGGTCATGTTCATCGGGGCCGACGATTCGATAGATGTTGATCTTGTCGTTCTCGTCTTCGAGATGGACTGTCGCACCAAAATAAACCCGGTCAGTATTGACCGGTTGTGTGCTGACTACGGTCAGGTCCGGCAATCGTTTTTGCAAATAGTGGATGCGTCGGTCCAATCCTCCTAATTCTTTTTTACGGTAGATATACTCGGCGTTTTCCGAACGATCGCCTTCGGCGGCTGCTGCCGACAGCGCAGCGACGACATCGCGCCGTCTTCGCCACAGCATTTTTTGCTCTACCTCAAGCGCGCACATACCTTCCTCAGTGATATACGGCGATTTTGCAGGTGCTGGAGGACGATAACGACTCATTGTGATGTGGATTAGGAAAATCCCAGTTTATCTGTTTTCGGACTGTATCAGAAAATTTAATTTCTGCTCGCTCAATATATAACGGATGTCTTAAGTCCGCTGTTTTGGTTTATCGGAAATAGCATTTTTTACTCGGAAATTTCATAAATCGTGCACAATCTCGCTTGCCTATTGATTCCACAAGAAATAGTTCCTCAGTCGCTCGGAATCATTGATGCGAGACTTCTTCGGATATTTCCTTGTGAAGTCAATATGCTGGGCGATCTTTGCGCAGATTTATGAATTTCCCGGGTTAAGTGCAGATCTATCTATTTTTTATAGCGAACTTGAATATACTAGCAAGCAATGAGTTGTTTAGACAACTATGAACAAAGCATGGCGGGTGATCATTTATGCTAACAACAGATTACAGTGTGTCCCAGTATGTTTCTGACATTCGGGCAATCATCAATCGTGGAACTGATAACAAAAAGCTAACAGAATTAATTAAACCGCTGGCTAAGCGGCTGGCGGCTTCAAGCGAGTTGCAACAGGACGAGTACCGAGTTTGTGATGAAAAACAGGGCTTTGGAGTTCATCTACTGCATGAAGAAGATAATCATGATCTTGGTGTATTTGTGTTGTCATGGTTGCCAGACCGGGGAACGCTTCCCCATAATCACTTAACCTGGGCAGTCGTTGCCGTGGTCGAAGGTAGCGAGCAAGAAGTTCACTGGCGACGTAATGATGACGGCACTAAATCGGGGTATGCTGAACTCGAAAAGACTGGCGAAATAACTATGCATGCGGGTGATGTGGCTGTTTGCATGCCGAACGATATTCACAGTGTCTGGAACACCGGTGAAAATCTGTCTATATCACTACATACCTACGGCAGACATATTAATTTTACCGGGCGTTCCCAGTTTGATCCAGAGTCAAATTCTGAAATTCCGTTTTTCGTAACGGTCGAGGACTAATGTCTTGATGAGTAGCGCTATCGGTACAGACCTTAAAGTAGATCGTCATGCAGACCTGCTGACATTGACGCTTAATCGACCTGAAAGATCTAATGCATTAAGGCCGGGCCTGGTCGAAGCAATGATTGAGGTGCTCTCACAGGAACAGGACATTCGCCTTTGTGTTTTAAAAGCCGAGGGTAAAAATTTTTGCGCTGGCTTCGATTTATCTGATATCGAAGACCTTAGCGATGGCGATTTGTTATTACGGTTTATTCGTATAGAGTATCTATTGCAGAAAATTCACCACGCACCGTATCCGGTTATGGCTTTGGCACAGGGGCATGTGATTGGTGCGGGGGCTGATCTAATTGCTGCCTGTTGGCAAAGAGTTGCCGCACCGAACGCGAAGTTTCGAATGCCCGGCTGGCAGTTCGAACTTGCGTTGGGAACACGACGCTTAACGAGCCTGGTCGGTCAGGATGCTGCACGCGACATGCTGATAGATAGCAAAACGATTGATGCCAAACAGGCCCTGGACATTGGCCTTGCAACCGATATGTCAGTATCTGAAGAGTGGCAGTCAGTCATCGATATCTCGGTGCAACGAACGCTGGCCTTACCCAAAAACGCGTTGCGTCAAATGCTGAATTTAACCGCGGTCGATACACGAAGTGAAGATATGGCATCTGTCGCAAACACGGCTGGAATACCCGGTTTAAAACAACGTATTCAGAATTATCGAGAGAAAGTAAGTCTTGCCAGGAAGGTCAAATAGGTTCCCAGCTTATAATCGAACCTAAACTGCCCTAATTTTCTAGGATCAATCAAGCTACCTGTGGCTGTCGGTTCCGAGCCCGCCAGCCGAGAAGAACGATGATGCAGGCGGCAAAACCAACCACCGGGATGGTATAGCGATTGAGCGTCTCCCAGCCCAGACTGTGATGCAAATAGCCTGATGACAGCGCGGTAACTGCGGTCGCAGAAAACACCATAAACTCATTAATGCCCTGAATCGAGCCTTTCTCAGCGGGTGAATACACTTCGGTTAATAATGTAGTACCTCCAACATAGAGAAAATTCCAGCCGATACCGAGCAAGATAAGGCCGACAACAAATTGCGAATATATCTGTCCTGAGAGCGCGACTACCGCGCAGCCAATTAACGCCAGCGCACCAACAAACATGATTTTTAATACACCAAAGCGGTGTATTAAATTACCAGTAAAAAACGAAGGTGCGAACATTCCGACAATATGCCACTGAATGACGACTGCGGTGGCGCTAAAAGCCATACCCCGATGATTCATCGCAAGTGGCGTTGATGTCATTAATAAATTCATCGTACCGTAGGCGATCATCGCGCATAGCACTGCAACCATAAAAGAGGGGCGGGTCAACACAAACCTGAGCGGTCGCCGGTGGCCTTCTTTTTCTTCAATGGATGGCATCGGAATTCGGATGAATAATTGAATGATAACTACGCCAATACAAAACACAGCGATAGCAGCGTAAGAAGCGGTGAACGCAGCGCCCGATATCATTTCGCGGGTTAAGCTCGCTGTGTTAGGGCCAATAAACGCGGCCACCAGGCCGCCCGCCATAACCCATGAGATAGCGCGACTTTTGTATGACTCATCGGCTATTTCCGCGGCGGCGAAACGATAGTACTGCCCGAACGCGCTAGCAATGCCAAATATCACCGAACCAACACAGAAAAACATAAAACTGCCCTGGTAAATAGCTAATGCCGAAATTGAACCGCCGATTAACCCGGCGGTTCCACCGAGTGCAAAACCAACGCGGCGACCAAAGCGTTTCATCAGCAATGATGCCGGGATCATGGTCAACATGATGCTGAGATATATTAGACCAAGCGGTAGCGTTGCCAGAGTCGGGTCCGGTGCGAGCACGAGGCCAACTAACGCCGAGGTTGCCATCGTCAACGAAGTGCAGGACAACATTAGTGCCTGGCAGGTAGCCAGTAGTAGCAGGTTTTTTTTAAACATAATTAAATCTGGAGATTATCGCCATTTTCTTGCCATTCGTAACATTGATTCTTCAGAGTTGTAATCTGCCAGCTGGGCAATTTCGACCCAGGCAAGATCATGCGACTCATCGCTGACGATAAATATTTCAGACCCGTGGGCGCGTAATGCAAAACGGATATCGTAGTGCAAATGTTGTACTTCGCTAGCGCGAGTGGGAATTTTATGGATATCGACATCGAATATTTCCGGGTCTTCAACCTGTAACTGAGTGAGTCCTGACTCTTCCTCCGCTTCGCGTATCGCAACCTGTAACACATCGCTCTCGCCATCGGTGTGTCCGCCTGGCTGCAACCATTTATTCAGTTTTTTGTGATGGGTTAACAAAGTATGTGTCCCGGCATTATTCACG
>CAXMRQ010000008.1:0-36204 GCA_964196115.1 uncultured Gammaproteobacteria bacterium | reverse complement strand
TCGTCGATGCTTATCTCGAAACCTGGCAGCCAAATTCGATTATCGTCGGCGTGTCCGCCGGTGCCAATCTCGCCGCCGCCCTTTGTCACCGCTTGAAGACATCCGACAAAACACCCAATGGGCAGGTATTGATTTATCCAGCGCTCGGCGGCGATCTATTCGGTCTGGAATCCTACATCACCAATGCAAACGCGCCATTGCTCAGCAGCGAAGATATTCAATTTTATCGCAAGGTTCGTTGCAAAGACGGTGAGTTGCCGTTGGATGACCCCGAGTTCTATCCACTGGTGGCAAAGGATTTCATAGGCCTGCCACCAACCGCCGCGTTTTCGGCTGACGTCGACCCGTTGCGTGACGACTCAAAGTACTATGTCGAAAAGTTGAATCAGGCGGGCGTCGATGCGGTCTGGCACAATGAGGTAGGCCTGGTACATGATTATTTGCGTGCTCGGCACACTAGCGGTAAAGCTGCTGAAAGTTTTCAGCGTATTATTGAAGCGATTGAGGGATTCGCCAGCTAAAACCGGCTTGCTAAAATTAAATCGTAACTATAATAAACAAAAGGCGCTCTTAAATAGACACTCCTGGCTAAACCGGTAAAAATAAAATGCGCTATTTACTCCTCATACTCGTGGTAATGCTCTTATCTTCTGTGATTATAAAAGGCTGTCTAGATAGCGAGGATAAAGACGCTAAGGATCACGTCTGGAAAGAGCAAACCGATACGATCAAGAAAGCTGAAGAAGTAAACCAATTAATTCTGGAGGCTGCTGAAAAATAACGTTAAATCATCGAACAACAATCTCAGTAATAAAAATGAGGGCGTAATTATTTAGCTATGATGAAAATTAAATCCCCCTTTATCCCAGGCTCTGTCGATTAGTTCGGTTTGCGGGGCCGCATAGGGATTTATCGGGTTCCATTTTTTATTACCACCTCTCAATTCTGATCCGGCGAATTACCCTTATCTGTCTTTTTTGTCGAAAATATCTTGCCCAGCTTATCTTTAACTACACCCCAACTTCCCTGAACTTTTTTCTTAATAGAAAGCTCGTGGGCCGCGTTGAAAGTGAGTTCAATTTCTTTGATTGTCTTAATTTCGCGATCCTCTAATTCACCACCAGCTTCAACGATATTCCTCAAAAAAGCGAGAATTTCCTGCGACATCATCTTGAAGTTACAGTCCGGGTTCTCACGGGTAAACCGGGCCAATGTTTGTGCCAGCTCCCCGGTTGAAAACTCGCTGAGTTTCGATTCGGTGTATTTGCTTCCCTCGGCGACAAATTTCACATCGTAGCCCCATTCCTTTATAAAATAGTTGTTGATGAGTTCTCGTTCCACGTCAGGGATATGCCCCTCAACTTCGGCAACCTTCAGCGCCAGCGGAGCAAGCAAATCAAATAACCCCAGCGCCAGTACATCGAGCGGCGTATTGATAAAATTCGGAATCACAGTGACGCGACTCGCAGACGCTTTTTTCAGATATCGCGTAACGCCCATCCAGGCACCACCGGTCACTACACCGGCCGCTATCACCCAGCCAATCGGAGTGACAGCAGTGCCAATTCCGAGCGCGGCCAAAAATCCGGTTGGGGCAAAAAATGTGGTGGCTACCACTGAAGATTTTGTCACCACTGCCGCTGTTGTCGCCACGCCGGCAACATCCCAGGCCTGAACTACAGCATTTTTTACTTTCAGCGAAGTATAAGCGTCCTCGCCTATCGCCAGTTTCGACTTGAAGTTTAAAGGTTCAGAGACAATAGTATCAATATCTTGAAACCAGTCCTGTTGGTCTTGATTGTCCATTGTTAACTATTCGGCAAGCACATATAGGGGATACGGGTCTAACATTCCAATATTATCACCATCTGCAGATGAAATTCATGCCCAATCGGCACAGAGTTTAGGGCAGCCTGGGATATACCCTTTAGTTTGCTACTCCCAATTAACAGGTCTCAGGTACCGGGTTTGCTGACCGGGAGCCCTCCCTTTATCCATGAGACGATACCATTCTGAACGTTTAACACGTTCCTGTATCCTCCCTCGGTCATCAGCCAATTGGACAATGCTGCAGTACGATTGCCGGTACGACAGATCACCGCAAACTCCTCATCCGGCCGCACGGTTTTTTTAAGCATCTCGACAAATGACTCCTGAAATCGGCCCTGACCGTCGAATGCAGTTGACTTTACACTGCCTTCAACAACACCTGTCTGTTTCCATTCTTCGGGCCGACGGATATCGATCAATTTGATGCCATTTTTAAGTTTTGTCACTAGTTGTGAATTACTGATACTGACAAAAGGTGGTGGACTTAGCGCGACCAGTTCAACATCAAATATCAAAGTTGCGTTCGGTGGAATAACACCACCAGCGCCCTTTTTGCCATAGGCCAGCGCTGCGGGAATCGTCAATACCCGTGTGCCACCCGGCTTCATACCCCGAATACCAATATCCCAGCCAGGAATCACCTGACCTGCACCCAGGGTAAATCGAAACGGTTCTCCGCGCCCTACACTCGAATCAAAAATTGTGCCGTCTTCGAGTTTACCAGTGTAGTGAACGTCAACAACTGAATATGGCAGGGCCTCGACACCCTGGCCAATCCCGATCTCCTCTATTTTTACATCGGCTTCAGTTCCATGGGACGCGAAACTGGTCGGCGCAATAAAAATCAGTAGGAGGCAATAAAAATAATTTCTAACATTACAAAGCATTACGAATTCCTGTTTATACAGTTGAGTCAATTTGAAAGATTAAGTTGAACCATCCGCAGTATGTCTGAGGATTTTTCAAGTCAAAATTTCAAGTTAGGTTCGTGGCGGATTTGGTAGCCTGGTTTTATCAGTCTGATTAAGCACTAGACAACGTTGAATAATTATCGTGCTGTGCTGCCACTGTTCTCAGGAAATCGTTAACTGGGACAGGCTTACTGAAAAGGAAGCCTTGCATTATATGGCAGCCTAAACTTTCCAGGTAATCTGACTGATTGGTGTTTTCTACGCCTTCGGCAATGATATTAATGCCGAGGCCCTGCGCCATACCGACAATTGCAGCAACCAGGGCGGCACCTTTTTTTGAATGCTCGATTTCGGATATAAACGAATAATCTATTTTCATTGTATGCACTGGCAATTCTCGGAGATAGTTAATTGAAGAATATCCGGTACCGAAATCATCAATTGCAATCGATATCCCCTTATTAGATAAAACCTGCAATTTATGGGTACAGGCCTGAATATCGCCCATAAACATATTTTCTGTGATTTCAATTTCCAGTCGATTTGGTTCGATACCAAAATGCTCAGTAAAAGCAACCAGGTTCTCAGGAAATTCTTTTTGACTAATATCAGTCGCAGATAAATTGATGCTGACTTTAATTTGGCTCTCTAAAAAACCTTTATCTGTGAACAAATCAATGGCAACGCGATTTAGCACCCATTCACTGATTTGCTCAATAATGCGGGACTCTTCTGCTTGTTCAATAAAATAGTTTGGTGTGACTAGTCCAAGTTGCGGATGATTCCATCTAAGTAGCGCTTCAACGCCAATTATCTGCCTGGTTCTGACGTCTATTTGTGGCTGGTAATATATATCCAACTCATCATTTTTTAAGGCTTTTCTTAACCCGCTTTCTATCGAAATTTTTTCAGCGGCGGCATGTTCCAGCTTATCGTTATAAAAGATATAACCATTTTTTCCAGTGGATTTAACTTCATACATGGCCATATCTGCGTTTTTAATTAACGTATTGATGTCATTTGAATCAACAGGAAACACTGAGATACCGATACTGACATTGATGTAAACTTCTTTCCCTCTTAAAATGAAAGGCTGTTGCAAGCTGGCGATTAATTTCTGCGCAACGCTTTCAGCCTGCTCCCTGGAGGTAGGCTGGGGTAGTAACAACATAAACTCATCACCACCTAGCCTGGCTAATGTATCACCCGTTCTAATTCCAGCTTTGAGTCGCCCGGCAACCCCGATTAGCAATTGATCGCCAACCACATGACCAAAGCTATCATTAACCAGTTTAAACCTGTCTAAATCAAGAAACATGATAATCAGAGTTTCGCCAGTTCTTTCAGCCTGCTTTATTGCCAGATCCAGGCGATCACGCAGCATCGCCCGGTTTGGTAATTTGGTGAGAAGATCGTGATACGCCTGATAGGTAATTAATTTTTCAGCTTTTTTTCTACTGGAAATGTCGCGAGCCACACCATAGGTACCCTGGTAGGTACTCACTTTTTTTGGTTCTTTTGAATCGACTACATAAATCCCCATGGAGTTAAGTTCAATGGGTCGAGTTGAGGCCTCAAACGGCTTTGTAGAATCAGTATTTTTACATTTCAATCCAAGTTCGACGGTTCTATTTGAGCGACTTGCTCTTCGACGTTCATTAAAAAGATGTTCGGCTTTTAAGCGGTCTTCATCGGCTATAAATTCGCTGTAGTGCTTGCCTATCAAATCAGTTTTTTTATAGCCAAGTAGCTTTGTTACGCTATTATTTACAAAGGTAAATTCACCCGCCAAATTTAAAAGATAAATAAGATCAGGTGAGTTATCTACCATATAGCGATGCAGTTGTTCAGAGTGGGCTAAACGATCTTGAATTTGTGTTTTTTCTTCCTCGATACGTAATTTATCCAACGCATTGCGAATGGCATGTTCCAGCTCATCAAAACTATAGGGTTTCCTGAAAATATCATATGCACCGAGGCGAATAGCTTCGGTAACTTTATTGATGGATGTTTCGCCGCTCAGCACTATTACGGTCGTTTGTATTTTCTTATCTTTTATGAAGGTTAATACCTGATCACCCGACTTTTTAGGCATATTAAGGTCAAGTATTACCAAATTAAATTGACGTCGTTGAATGAGTGATATGGCTTGTTCACCATCTTCTGCCTGAGTAATATCTGACCATTGTCTTTGTAGAAGCGCTACCAGGCTTTCTCGAGCACGGAGGTCGTCATCTACCACCAGGAATGAGACAGGCTTATCAAACCGTCGAGTTTTTTCTTCAAAAGTGGTCAACGAATTATTCATAATATTTAAAAATCAGGTTATCTGTTAAATGACAAAGGGATCAACACTTCAAATGAAGCACCGCCGGCTTCGCTTTCGATATATTTAATCTGTCCATTAAAACTACATAAAATTTCAGCAACCACAGAAAGCCCGAGTCCCCGGCCAGCACCTTCTTTGGTACTTGTTAAAGGAGAAAAGAGATGTTGCCGAGTGATAGCATCAATGCCCTTTCCTCTATCTGTAATAGAGAATTGAGCAAAAACTGTCCCATTAATATTCACGAAATGATGGCTTGAAACTATAATCTTTGCGTTAACATCTTGCGCTTCAACCGCATTTTTCACTAAATTAAGAATAACCTGACGCAAAGCATCCCTGGTTATTTTTATCTCGACGTCTGACGCAGACAGATTCCATTTTATTTCAATCTCATTACCATTACTCATAGATTTCACGTACAAGGGGATGCACATTTTTAATTCGTCGTTTAAAAATACTGTATGGGATTCAGAGTTTTCTACATCCTTATAATTTAAAACTATATTTCCAATCCTTTGCAGCTCTTCCTTTAATATCTTTATCTCTTTGTCATTTTCGCTGCCATCAGATTTTGAGTTCGCTTTGATAATATCAATATAATTTCCGATAACGCTCAATGGATTGCTGATTTCATGAACCAGTTTGGCAATATCCATTTCCTTCTGCTCCGATTTTACATTGTATTCTAAAGCCTGTTGTTCCAATACCCGATTATTTTTCAGCCACATGTCGGCAATGTTTTTCAGGTAACCAGAAATAAATGGCGCCTGCTTACCTAAATAATTTTTTTGTTCTTTGTTCGAGCCGATAACAACCACGCCTATTACCTGCTCCCCGTAACCTAGCGGCAAGCTAAATGCAATATCATGTTTCAGTCGACGAATTACCTGGCGGTCGGATATAGGATTTATTTCGTCATCCTTTTTCTCCGATTCAATCCAGAAATTACTTTTTTCGAGAAAACTTCTTATTATTTTACCGTTATTGTTATCAATAGAGAATTTGCTAATTGGTCGGCTATGTTTAACTTCATAAAGTGATAAAAAATTTCTGTTTTCAGCATCGGGAAATAACAAAGCCACATCAGAAATTGAAAATAATAACTGCAACTCCTGGGCAATTTTTAATAGCAACTTCCGTGGAGAATTTACAATTGCTGTATTAGTATCTCCAGAATTAAGCAGATTTATTAATGAGGCATCTCTAATTTTTCCTCCAAGCCTGATAGTTACTTTTTCTAAATCTTTGCAGAATTGAACTTGCGTTAGACTTCCAGAGCCAGTTAAAGTAATGCCAAGAGTAGCCGCAGTTTGGGACAGCTTATCCCGCACCTGGCTATAGATTATCTTTAGTCCATTATCATCAATTAACCCTGAATGCCATTTAACATCGGCTCTACCAAAACGGCTCCACTGCCAGGCAGCCTGACTGGCTTCGGCAACTATTTGACAAAGAATGTCACTGCCTTTCAGTTGTTCGTGTTCTTCGTGGTGGAAACGAGCGGCATCTGCAATCGCGGGGCTTAGGCTCGGCCACTGTTCTATAATGCAGGCACCAAGCTCAGCATGGCTGACGCCAAACTTTGAAATTTCTTTTAGGACTGTATAGTCTTCGGTTTCTGAATCCAGAATATCGACATATTGCTCATGATATCTGGCATCTAATACAATTTTTCCATAATCATGAAGCAAACCCGCCAGATAGGCATCTCGAGGATATTCATAATTTAAGGCAATAGCGATATTCTCAGCGAAAATCGCGCAATAGAGAGAATCCAGCCAGGTATCACAGATAAATTTTTTGCGTGAATTAATTAAACCTGCAAACAACTGTTGTATGGACGAGGTTAGCACCATGGTTTTAACCTGGTCATGACCCAGTAAGGATATCGCATGCTTTAAATCGTTTACGGGTTGGTCAATCGCAAATGCGGTAGCATTTACGGCCATTATTAATTTACTGGTGAGGATAGCATCAATGCTAATAACATCGGCCAAATCGCCTATTGAACTAACAGGATCATTGCAAATATCAAGCAACTTACTGAAAATATGCGGCGGACTAGGCAGCCAACCAATTTCCATTGATTCGATTATCGATTTTGGCGAACTTCCTAGTTCAGGCATTGTTAGCTTTTTATATTTATGGCTTAGTGCTCTATCAACTTAGTGCTCTATCAATGTGATAGCACACCGGTACATTTTAGGGATGTCAATAATATACTATATTTCGGTGACAATTTGACCTTTCGTAGATTATCAAGGGGTCAGACTCGATGATTTATTTTTTTATAAACCTGAGCCCTTGATCACCCCATTGACCATGAGACGCCGGGGCGCGTCTCGAATCGTGAATTCAGGGGTGGGGCGCACTCATTTCTAAGAGGCAAAAAGCTTGGTCTGCCCTCCCAAATCTGGAAAATTTCAGGGATGCCCGATCAGGGAAGAGTCCCACAATCGAACGGATACCCCTGTGGCAGCGGCAATAAATCGGGCAATACCGCTGATGGTGATCGCAGGTAAGGAGAAACAATAAGCTTGCAATAAAGGCAGCGCGAGAACGAATCCAGAAGCTGGTCCATCGACTTCTGACCTGACAGTACCGTCTGGTGTAAGCTGTGTCTCAGTAAGGACGTTTTTTAACTAGAGACTCAGAGTCCGGCCCTGGGTAACCTCAATTTAAGTATAATTAAATTAAGTGTTCCCAGAATTCAGGCAAGTTAGAAAAAACAAATAGTTTTCTTCTTCTAAGAAGCAGGGATTGCGATCATTACCGCGTTGAACAACATGACCTGGAATGCCCGGCAGATACTTCCTTTGTTTTCCAGGCATCAGAAACTCCTTTTTCTGTTTGAATATCGAAGGCATTAGTAAATACGGCACCTCGTTAGTTGGGAAGTATTCTCATGTACCTCCAACCCTTTATTAGTTAATGACCTGATCAATTTAACATTTTTTGAAACTCGGCCGACTATTTTTTCGTTATAGCTCTGAAGCGCAGTGGAATACTGGAGACTAGCGCACCACCAAAATACCGGTGGTGCGCCAGGAGCAGCCTGTAGCTCTAAATAAGTTACAGACTATATAGCTTAGTGCTGAGCAAAATACTCTTTGGTGATCTTGAAGATCATCGGTGAAAGCACCAATAACCCGATCAGGTTGGGTATCGCCATCAAACCATTTAGGGTGTCGGATAAATTCCACACAAAGCCGACCTTAAGGTTGGCAAACACCAGCGCGGATAACACCCAGAAAACACGGTAAATGATTACCGACTTTTCATGGAACAGAAACTGCCAGCAACGTTCACCGTAGTAACTCCAGCCTAAAATGGTGGTGAATGCAAATACTACTAAAGAAAATGATGCAATTGATTATTATTAGAGACTCACCACCGACAATTGTCCTATACTATAGAGCAAGTTTCAATTATGTATCACTTATTACTTGAATAAGTATTTCTTATCCTATGCATAAAATTAATGATTCTTTTAGGATAATTATTAATTAACATATAATTACAATTAGAGTAAGTTTAACTTATCCTATTTTATAATATATAGCATTCATGTTCAGAAAACTTCCTCCACTCACCGCAATTCGCTCCTTTGAAGCAGCTGCTCGCCATGAGAGCTACGTCAAGGCCGCAAAGGAACTGCACGTAACATCGACCGCGATCAGCCAGCAGGTTTCGCAGTTGGAAGAGCATCTACAGATAAAATTGTTCGCCCGGCTGGCGAACGGCTTAAAACTAACCAGTGCAGGACGAATGTTTTTGCCGGAACTCTCTAGCGGTTTAAGGCAAATCGCAGATGCTGCAGGCTCGGTAAGGCGTGAGCGATTGCAGGGCAGCCTGAAAATTGGTGTACTGCCTGCGATGGCAGTGCATTGGTTAATCCCTAACCTGGAAAGGTTTTCATCGCTGTTTCCCGACTTAAATTTGTCACTTCATACCAGCCCAAACCTGGAACTGATTACCGAAGACATCGATATCAAAATACGCTACTTCGACGGTAAGAGCAGCAAGTACTATTGCCGGTTTCTAATGAATGAAGAGGTATTTCCGGTATGCAGCCCGAGGTTGCTTAATCAGGATAGTCTTAATTCCCTGGCTGACATCAAACAATTTACCCTGATTCACGATATTGATGGTCGTCGAAATCAACCCTGGCTAGGATGGCAACAATGGCTGGGTGATTTCGATCTGGAGAACCATCCCGGTTTTGAATTTCGCGATTCAATCAGCGTCATGCATGCTGCTTTAAATGGTCTTGGGGTAGCGTTGGGACGTAGCGCATTGATAGGCGATTTACTGGCCAGCGGTCAACTCATAGCACCGATTAAAACCCGTAAAAAATCTGACTTTTCCTATTATATCGAAGTCGATAACAAACGCATTAATGAACCGGAAATTCGCGCGGTAGTCGACTGGCTGATCAGCCTGGTGAATTAACTGTTATTTTGCACATTCAGGGGGCGCGTCCTGGATTGTGAAATCGAGATGTTGCTAGTATGAATAAATATCTTCATCCGCAGTAGATGGGCTTATGGGTAGATAATTCTCGTGATCTCCAATCATACTCGATGAGCACCATCCTGCGAATCATTCCCATCTACCTCCGCCCCCTTTTTGGTTAGATATCTGTGCAGGAATCTATAGACCCATTATACTTGCAGCCCTAAATACGGGTAGTGGCAATGGGTTTGGTTTCATTCCAGATCAGGCGAAATGTCAGTTAATTCTCCCATCACAAAAAATACCGCGCTCATGATGTGGGGACTTTGAGAATCATTTTCACCCCTTTTAAACATCACGATATCGGGAGTTAGGCGCGCAACAGACTGTATGCAACCCGATAATGCATTGATTTTATTATTTTATAGGTCGTAAATTATGGCGAAGATTTTTCAAAAAGGCCCTGCGATAAAGCAGGCTGAGCTTAGTAAATCGAATTTTGAAATCAAAAACACCTTGCGTCTGGGTACCAGGAAGGCACCGGCACAAATCAGTGTTCAAACCCAGGAGCGTGAGCACGAGCTGGCAGCGGTTTTTGCAGAAAATGGCTGGGCCTGTGTTATTCAAGTGAATTCTGAGCAGGATGAAAATATCCGTGATCTGGAGTTTCTGCAAAACATACAGGTCAGAGCTGTGAGTACCAAAAAAGCCAATCGTAACGATCCCTGCCCCTGTGGGAGTGGCATAAAATACAAGAAGTGTTGCGGGGCGTAATGTGTTTTATGAAGAAATAAGAAAGGGGTAGGAGGTACGAAAAAACCATTCGCAATAATTACATCACTCTGCCAAATATTTTTTAAGCCTTTGCTCATGTTTGCTAAGCGCACGTGCAAGAACATCAACGACTCAATAACCACCGGGTGAAAAATTATTTACCAAAATTTCGAGACTAACCGCCCGTGCTAAACCAAAAAAACTCATGATAAAACACCGGCTGCCATTCATCACACGAGTACAACCATGAGAGACCAGTCGTGACAGCTATAACCGACAGTGCCGACAGACCCGTATTGGGGATCACCTTAATGCTTGTCGGCATCGCCGGGTTTTCGGTGATGGACGCGATAATTAAGTGGCTGACCGCCGATTACCCGGTAGCTCAGGTGGTGGCACTTCGGAGCTGGTTCGGGCTGCCGCTGCTGAGTCTATTTGCTCTTCACCAGGGCGGACTGAAAGCGCTCAAGACCCGGCACCCACTTGTCCATATTGGACGGTACACTCTGGTGCTGGCGCTCAGTTTCGGTTTTTTCTGGGCACTCTCGCAGATGAAACTGGTAGATGCGATTGCAATCACATTTGCCGCACCGATTTTTATCACTGCGCTTTCGGTTCCACTACTGAAGGAACCGGTAGGGTTGCACCGTTGGGTGGCGATCAGCGTTGGTTTTTGTGGTGTACTGATCATGCTGCGCCCCGGTATGGGGGTTTTCCAATGGGCGGCGCTGGTTGTGCTCGGCAGCGTCCTGGTATACGCCCTGTTAATGATCACGACTCGCGCCTTCAAGTCTACTGAGAGCACGACGGCACTGATGCTCTATCCGCAGCTGGGTATGTCATTGACCGGCGTTGTCGTAGCACCGATTTTCTGGGTGACCCCGAGCCTGAATGATCTCGGCCTGTTTGCGATTGCCGGTATGTTTGGCAGTGTCGGTGTGATGTGTCTGACCCATGCCTTTCGCCTGGCGCCAGTAGCGGCCGTCTCGCCGTTTGAATATTCCGCGCTGATCTGGGCCACGCTATTGGGATTTTCACTGTGGGGCGAATTGCCAGATATCTACACTCTGGTCGGAGCCAGTATTGTGATCTCGAGTGGGCTCTACATTATCTACCGCGAGACTATCAAGGTCGGGCGGGCGCAGCCACAACTAACGAGCATGAGTCCGGACGACACGGGTCAATGACCTGTTGTGATGCGAGTCGCACCAACGCAACCCATTGAATAAAAAATGTCATCGTTTAAATTGACGCTATATTTTTGATGCTTAAATGAAGCCTATACGCTGAAAAAACCAGTTCGCCTACACTGTTCATTTGGGGTGTGAAAAAGGTATTTTAGACACTGAAAATACAGTTTTATTGGAGTAGATTGGCTTAATATCAACAGGTTGGGTTGGTCCGACCCTGATGTACTGTCATTCAATTGGACAGTGTATGGAACCGACGTTTTTCTGGGGCAAAAGCCAGGGCTGTAACTGTACAGCTTGATCCTGATGGGTGACCCCGTTGACTGGTAGCACTTGACACCGGTTACTCCGATTTCGCTGTCCTGATCGCAGAGACTTAGGCGTTCGGAATCATATGCTTTCTGACCGGGAGCTGGTGGGGAATGGCCTCCGGGCCAGGTAACCGAGCGGTCACTTTTCTCAGCAATGCTTACTTTAGTTATTGCTTTCCTGATTTTTCTACTCGCGCCGCAGTGGTAGTCGTTAGCAGCTTCGCTCTTGCTGATCGGCATTTTTGGCCTGGAATGTAGCAGATCTTTTTTCCCTGTATTACCGGAATACTATTAAAAAATGCGAGCTGTCCTGACTCTCGTTTCGAGTAGTTCAATACTGATCATCTACTTTGCCCGATGAATTGATTTTGACCGGGTAGTGATCCTTCCTGCCGTGTCTTGCGTATATACAATAGTATTAAGCAATTCGGTAAAAACATGAGGCCTGCAACAAACATTCATACCAGGGATAAATCTCTGAGCATCAGCGAAGCCACCATTAAAATCAATAATCTTCGCTTAAGGACCTATATAGGATTCAACCCGGAAGAGAAATCCAAACAACAGGACGTCATTATTAATGTCAATATTTGCTATCGTGCGGACCCGGTCTTCAGCAGCGATGACGAAGATGACGTGTTGAACTACAAGATCATTACCAAGCGTATGATTCATCACGTTGAGCATGGCCGCTTTCACCTTCTCGAAAAACTGACAGCCGACCTGCTAAACATTGCTACCGAATCGGAGCGGGTTAGTTTCGCAGAAATCAAGGTCGACAAGCCACATGCATTGCGCTTTGCAGATTCAGTATCCGTCACCTTAAGTGCATCGCGTGAGTAGCGCCTCAAAATCACCTAATTCATCGTCTCCGGTGGTCATAACCGGAGGTGCCCAACGGCTGGGCCTTGCGACCGCGATTGCCCTTCATCAGCAGGGCTACCCGGTTGTGATCACCTATCGAAAACATCGCCCGCTTCTGGACGAACTACGGTCGAGTGGCATAGAAACCATTCATGCAGATTTCGCTAACGAGGAAGGAGCTTTGCAACTTGCAAAAGGCTTATGTAAACGGTTCGAGTCAGTCAGGGCAATCATTCACAATGCCTCGGAGTGGATTCCCGAAGGTAATCATCAATACGATCAATCGACCATGCAAAGCATGCTGAACGTCCACGTGATGGCGCCTTACCTGATCAACCAGGAGTGTGGCGATTTGCTCACTTGCTATGGTAAACAAAACGGTTACGCGGATATCATTCATATGAGCGATTACGTGGCAGCTACCGGCAGCAAAAAACATATTGCTTATGCCGCCAGCAAGGCAGCGTTGGACAACCTTACCCTGTCGTATGCGAGTAAATTTGCGCCCTGGGTCAAGGTAAACAGCATTGCGCCCGCACTGCTGATGTTTAACCAGGACGACAATGCACAGTATCGTGAAAAGGCATTGAAAAAGTCCCTGCTCGGGATTGTCCCCGGAGAATCTGAGGGTGTTAGCACTATTCAATACATTCTTGAAAGCCGCTATCTAACAGGAAAAACAATCGTATTAGACGGTGGCCGCCGCCTCGCCCAGGCAAGCTGAGCTTTAAACAATCTCAAATCTATAATCAATAACAGGACTAAAATGAAAATTAATCACGCATACTCCGCCCTGGAAATTATCCCGCCTTATTCCCCGGAGGCGCACCAGGTACGTCATGCGTTGCTCGAGCGAGGCCTCGAAACGCCCTTGATACACGATAAGTACGATCGGGACGAAAAATACGAACGTATAAAGCGATCATTTACAGATATTGTCGAAACACTGGGATTAGACTTGAAAGACGATAGCCTCTGCGAAACACCACACCGCATAGCAAAAATGTACGTGGATGAAATATTTTCCGGGCTCGACTATTCAAATTTCCCTAAGATCACCGTCATCGAAAACAAGATGGGCGTCGAAGAAATGGTTAAAATCAGCGACATCAGCCTGACCAGCACCTGCGAACATCACTTCGTTACGATCGATGGTACCGCACGGGTTGCTTATATTCCCAAGGACAAAATCATCGGGCTTTCGAAAATTAATCGAATCGTACATTTCTTTGCGCAGCGCCCTCAAGTGCAAGAACGATTAACACGCCAGGTTTTGATCGCACTACAAACCCTGTTACAAACCGACGACGTCGCAATCAGCATTGACGCAACGCATTTTTGTGTCAAATCCAGGGGCGTCATGGATGCCAATTCCCATACACAAACAACTGCACTGGGTGGTATCTTCAGAGACCAGCATAAGACTCGTGCTGAATTTTTGAGCTGATCAGTGCCGCAACCTTCCACCGTAGATCCCGACGAGATTTCGTACTACGAAGGTCTTGCGAACGAGTGGTGGAACGACGAAGGAAAATTCTGGCCACTACATCAATTAAACCGGGTACGCGAAGAATATCTCAAGCAACAGATCTGTGAACACTTTGATCGCGACGCCACTGCGGACAAGCCCCTGCAGGGTATATCAATAGTCGACATCGGTTGCGGTGGCGGCATCCTATCGGAGTCGATGGCTAAAATGGGTGCGAAGGTGACCGGCATTGATGTTGTGGCGAAGAGCCTTCACGTGGCAAAACACCACAGCCTGGTCCAGCAGCTCAACATCGACTACCTTGAATGTACAGCGGAAGAACTGACCCGTCATCGACGGCTGTTCGACGTGGTTCTGAATATGGAAGTTGTCGAACACGTGGTTGAGTTACCCGCCTTCATGAACAGTTGTGCACAGTTATTAAAACCGGGTGGTATCATCTTTATCGCCACCATCAATCGTAACCCCCTGTCCTGGCTATTTGCCATTATAGGGGCAGAGTATATTCTCCGGTGGCTACCTCGCGGCACGCATCGATGGTCAAAATTCGTAAAGCCCGCTGAGCTCGTCGCATTGCTTGCCCGCAGTGGACTTCATGTAATAGCTGAAACTGGAGTGCGAATCAATCCGCTTAATAAACGCTTCTCGTTGACCCCCAACCTTCAGATAAATTACATGCTCGCGGCATCCGTTGCCAAAGACGAAATAAGAAAACAGGATTATCCCTTTGGTTGATGATCCCTCATCTAAGATCGTTCGTATTAACTTATACCTACCGTAGCAACAAGCAACCAACAGGCGATGAATATATTTCTACTGGATCAGGACATCGAACTCTGTGCTCAATATCACTGCGATCAACACGTCGTCAAAATGATTCTGGAAAGCGTGCAAATCCTGTGTACCGTGCTGAATATAATGAACATTTATACGCCATATAAGTCCACCCCTGCGTGTTGTGAGCTGGCTAATTTTTTATGGCTCAAGGGTCAGACACTATTCCTCAATGACGAATATCGGTACCGTTTCGAAAAGCAGCAAGACCACCGTTCGATAGATGTTCTGCGATCGATTTCCAGCTATCGATACACGCGACTCGGATTAACGCCATTTGCGCAGGCCATGCCTAACGAATACAAGGTCCCGGGCGACGCCGTGAATGCCTATCGTCGTTATTACATGGCGAAAAAAGCACTTTGCAGGCTGGACAAGTCGCGAAGAACCCGAGTGGATGATAGAGCCAGCGGTAGATATGGCCTGATTAACTTAAGGATAGCGATTCCCGCAGAGACGAGCCTGTTCACCAATTTAATTAATATCACCGACGAAAATCATGAATAAATTAGTAATAATTCTGGCATGTTTGAACCTGGGTGGTTGCCTGGGAATGCCAGAAAATGTCCTTCCGGTAAATAACTTTGAAATAGAAAGGTATTTGGGTAAGTGGTATGAAATTGCAAGGCTAGATCACTCGTTTGAGCGAGGTCTCGAGAATGTAACTGCTAATTATTCATTGCGAACCGATGGTGGCATCAATGTTAAAAACCGTGGCTTCTTACCTGCAAAGAATGAATGGAGTGAAGCTGACGGTAAAGCCTATTTTGTAAATAACTCAAATGAAGGATATCTAAAGGTTTCTTTCTTTGGTCCATTTTATGGCTCATATGTTGTATTCGAACTAGATAAAGAGAACTACCAGTATGCGTTTGTGTCTGGTCCAGATTTATCCTATTTATGGCTTTTATCAAGAACGCCAGAGATATCCGAAGAGGTCTTTAATGACTTTATTGAAAAATCAGAATCTCTCGGTTTTGATACCAGGAAATTAGTTATAGTGAATCAAAAAAAGAAACCTTAGGGTGACAGTTAACTTAATTGACAAAACCCGAATTTGAATTAGGTAAGCAGCCTCTACATCGAATTTCAGCGTAGACATCTGAATTAAGGAAAGAATGGTGCCAGGGGCGGATTAAAATGTCCGGAACATTTTAACGCGAGCGAACGCGAGTCCGAAGGATGCGGCGCAGGGACGCGTCGCACAATCTAACCACTGACACGAGAATTTTCAGAGACATCGGCAATTTATATTTCTTTATTATTCAATAATTTACTGGACTTCCGTTGCCCTGGATTACACTACGATGCATAATAATGCACAACCAATATCCGCAAAACTTCAGGAATATCGAGATCCGATTTCCTTGTTCGTTCGTATACATTCCAGAAGTATTCAAGATAACCAATTGTTAACCCGGAAAATTCATAAATCATGCTCAATCTCACTTGTCTATTGAATCCACAAGAAATATATCCTCAGTCGCTCGGAATCATTGATACGAGACTTCTTCGGATATTTCCTTGTGAAATCAATATACTGCGCGATCCTTGCGCAGATTTATGAAATTTCCGGGTTAAATAACTTACCCACCGGAAGATGCCTTGGAAATTTTATTGTTAGTTGCTCATGGAAGCCGCAAAGAGGCTGCAAATCAGGAGGTGCGAGAACTCGCAGCCCGGATTGAAGGTCACAGTGGCAGCGACTATGAAGCGGTTGTCCCCGCATTTCTTGAATTTGCTGAGCCCGATATTGGAGGCGGGGTCGATCACTGTGTAAAGCTCGGTGCGAAGAATATTACCGTAGTGCCATATTTTCTGTCTGCAGGCGCTCACGTAAACAGGGATATCCCTGGTCAGCTGGATATTGCCAGCCATCGCTACCCGGGGGTTGGATTAAATTTGACCGGTCACCTTGGTGCCGTGGAAGGCATCGTCGAAGCCGTGATCAATTGCGCCACCACGACCAAAGGACAGTGACTCTCCTTCATGGCAAGCTTTTCAACTGCCGCAGTGGTACTTATTTTCCGTATCCGGGGGTAACACGATCAAAATGAAGCAGGCAGATTCAAACAAAATTAAAATCGGCATTAGCAGTTGTTTGATGGGGGAAAGAGTTCGCTTCGATTCTGGTCACAAAAGGAACGCTTATATTAACTCTGTTTTAGCCCATTATTTTGAATTCACATCATACTGCCCCGAAGTTGAGATTGGACTAGGTACGCCAAGGGCGCCCTTACGGCTCGTTACCATTAATGATGAGGTGCGCTGTGTTGGCGTCAAAGATCCGAGGCTGGATGTCACTAAAAAATTGTACCAATCAGCCGACCAGAAAAAGGCCTGGCATGAACAGGTATCCGGATACATCCTCAAAAAAGACTCACCCAGCTGCGGTATGGAACGCGTTAGGCTCTATAAAGGAGACCTACCTGAGCGCAAAGGGACTGGTCTGTATGCCGAACGTTTGATGCAAAATTTCCCTGCTTTACCGGTAGAAGAAGAAGGGCGTCTCGAGGATCCAGTTTTACGGGAGAATTTCATCCAACGGGTTTACATATACTGGCGCTGGCAGAACTTAATGAATCAACAGGTTAGTCTCAAAAGTTTGAATTTGTTTCATGCGCAACATAAGTACATATACATGAGTCACAGCCCGTTGTTGGCCAGGAAACTGGGTAAATGGCTGGCTGAAAACTATAAATCCGACATACCGACATTAACCCGGCAGTATCTCCCCAAGGCAATGACGCTGCTGAAACAGACTGCCACACGGAAAAGTCATGCGAATACCTTGCAACACATTCAGGGCTATTTGAAAACCAGCCTGTCGGCTGACGACAAGTTGGCGTTGACCGTCAATATTAACCAGTACCGGGAGGGACTGTTGCCTTTAATCGTACCCATTACCTTGCTTCGTCATCATTTCAGACACCACCCAGACAATTACATTAGCGATTCGTACTACTTGCAGCCTCACCCAGCCGAACTTACCTTGCTGAACAGTTTATGAGAGTCGTCAAGGTCAATGACCTTATGCAAAGAGATTACAGTTACAAACTGACTCAGGTGACAGGAGAAAACTTTCATTCCGATTTCCAACCTGAACTTACTCCCATGGTAATGCTGTCACTTGGTGTGTTTGGGGGAAAGTATATAACTGATTGTCGATCCGAATTTCCCAATCACTGGTTTACCCACGCGAAACTTAGCCCCGGCAAAAAAGACATAAGCCTCAATTACTATTCGGTAGATGCCTCGCAATCTTTACACGAATGGAAAATCAAAGGCTGGATTCACCAACAAGACCCGCGTGGATGGTTTCAGTGGTACTGCCGATACTATCTGGGCAGGCGCACTGAAACTGAAGATATGCGTCAAATAAAACGATGGAGAGCGTTCTCCCGTCACCTCGGTGCAATCAGAAAATATTGTGAACCCTACGATTGGCGATGCCGAAAAAAACAGCGACAGGCTCTTCTCCACTGGGCTTACGATTCGAGGAATCTCTAACTTTACAAACGCAAACGAGTGGCTTAAGGCGTAACCTGATAGACAGCTACAGTTTCGTCATAACCCTTAATCGCCACGTCGTGCTTACGAAGATCGTAGTTTTGTAAAATCTCGGCAACCGCAGGATCTTCAGCAAAATTTTTAGACATGGTGATATCGCCTGCTTTGCCCTGACCTTCGAGTCGAGCGGCCAGGTTCACGGTTTTTCCATAATAATCCAGGCGGCCATTCAGATTTACCGAGATACTGCTGCCATTGTTAATACCGATTCTTATGGAAATTTTCCCATCGCAAGCATGGTTCTTGATTTGCTTTATCGATTTTTGCATTTCGATCGAGGCCAACAAGGCAACTTCTGGAGTCATAAAAGCTGCGTGCATACCATCGCCCACAGTCTTTACAATAATCCCGTCATAACTTCGTACTACTTCACCCATGATCGCATAGTGCTCTCGCAACAGGTGATAGGCACCCGCATCGCCGATCGTTTCAAACATTTTGGTGGAATCAACCAGGTCGGTAAAGAGAAAGGTAATATTACGAATGGCAATTTCATCACCCGGGCGCAGTACCTGATCAGAAAAAAGATCACGGAAGGCCTGTAATGTAGTGGCGCGTTCAGCAGTCAACACATCGCGCAGCCAGCTCCTTTCCTCGATGACAACAGTGCGAGGAACCTGACTATTATTAAACAGCTCCCACTGACCCCTCGCAGAATTCCCAGCTTGCTGTAACTGATTATCGCGAAGAAGAATCTTCGGCAAGTGAAGGGAGTTATGATCAAAGCTTAATTCGCCCCCAGCTTCCAGTGTGCGAATACGATACTCGCCCGAAGGCAGGCTGGCGGGGAGAGATCGATGTTCTCCAGAGTCCAGCATACACTGCCCCTTGATGTGCTGACTTGCCCCTGGTCCCGAACGGCAGTAGTGGCCATATTCCACCGATCTAATCATTGGACTGGGGCTAAAGCTGAGCTCCACGTTGCGGGAATAATTTTTTTCGTAATCGATATTACAAGCAACACAGTGAACTTTGTCAGGCAGATCGCTAATGTTGTAGGTTTTGGATTTGGAGACACGACATCGAGGACACACTATGTCCCAGCGAGACTCAAGTAATCCTGCCTGGACCGATTGCAGGAATAGTTCAATCACATGGCGGGGCTCGACTTGCCAGCGTCGGGCCAGCGCCAGGGGGCGCATTGTCCATAGATCCACTTCCTGCCGGGTCGTAATATACTCGATTAGCTTGTCGGTCAAACCATGTCCGTAGGGTGTCTGCTTGATAGCCTGAATCGCTTTTTCGACACGCTCTCTTGCAGAGGGCGATAGCTGAAAATCAGTCTCGAACAAGTCGGGTTTTTCAGCCTTGATCAGCTCATCGGCAGTATTCAATATTTGTTGGACTTTCCCATCGAAAGCGCGAGTCAGTTTATGCGCCAGGAAATATCCAACCAGGTTTCTAGGTATAAACCTTATTTCAATTTTTAGTCTGCTATATGGTTGTTTGTCTTCAAGCTCTGCATAGGTGGTCATGCTTACAAAAGGCCCATTTTGAAACACTCGACACTGTTCAAACCATCGCTCGTAAATCCAGCTCGCTGGTGGCTCCTCCCAGCAAAGATCGAATCGACCAATAACCGCTTTGCCAAATACTTTGACCGCGCCATCGGCTTGCAATTGTTCGGTCGACTGATATTTAGGGAATCCCGATGCTTCACCCCAACGAGGTGTGTCGGCAACGATCGACCAAAGCTTGTTGACTGGGTGATTGAAATCAAAATGAAAGGTTTTGCTAATTTCGTTCATTCTTTTCTATGACCAGGGTCACCTGCCCTACATCAATCCCCCATTTGGTCATAACCGATTCGTTCAGGAGTACCCGGTCTGAAACCAGGTACATTTTGTCGTCGATATGTATATCGATGGTGTCGTCACCATATGGAATTCGTAATATGTAATCGAGGAAGATACTGTTACCGGCGACCTTGAGCCTGGAGGTTCCGACGACGTCATTTGCACTGCCAATGTAGTCTCCAGATTCATCCTTAACCAGTTTCCAGATCCGTCTTTGTTGCTGGCCGTCGTCAAACGTGAAGACTTCGTCCAGCGTTCCGACCCCATCTTCCCAGTAGGCGTTAATATTGGCATTGAAATAGCGGGTAACCTTGCCGCTACGATTTTTAACAATCCCGTGCGCGCGAAGAGAGCCATTAAAAAATTCCGGCACAACTATGGCAGGTTTATTGTCAGCATAATCATGAATGGAAACACCGGAGCAGCCCGAGAGTACGGCCGTGCCAAATAGAACGATTAAGGAAAGTGATAGCTTTTTCATGACAATTTCAAAACCAGGCCCGGATTTAAAATTACCGCCTGCTCGATCAACGATAATGGCTCAATACTGCAAGCCAGTCCGGGAGTTGACTGGTAGCGATATCTAATGTCGACCACCAAACCTTTGCCATTTTCATCATCTATATTTGACAGGCCGCGATAGCGGGTTAGCCGCCTCAGTGCCGAGTCGTATCCCAACTCAATCGGCGCCGCGAGCATGCGGAAAAACCAGTTCGAAGGTTCCAGTTTGAAACATTGATCCGATTCAGTTTCATAACCGCAGACAGTCGGTTTGACCTGTAACGAAACCAGCCTGGATCGAGATGCAAGCGGGAATCGAAATTCCTGGGGCTTTCCAGAAACCAGCTTATCCCAGTTATTCCGGATGAATACATCAAACCCCGCGTCAATCACGATTGGCGACTTGGCGCTCGCGGTTACTGGATATTTATTTTCGACTGCCCTGGTTTCTGCCCCGGTTACCGACATAGTGATCTGCTTTTGATCAAACAAAACCGAGATCTTTTCGTTTGCCCGGATATTGTGCTGAACAAAGGAAGGGGTTATATTTCCAGAGCCGTAATCGAGTAGCTTACGCGCAATCAAGGATCCATCGCGATGTTGATAGACGACTTGCCTGGCAAGCATGTTTTCCAGGCCGCAATGGGTTTCACGGTATAAAAACTCAGTGTTTTTCAATCCAAAAGCATCACCAATAACATGCTCATGGAATTGGCTGGCCTGGGCATTTTCCAGTGCAAATATTGCAAGCACGGCAATCGACGAAAACAGTCGGGCCGGGGGCCGATCAAATAGTTTCATTATATATACCTTCGGGTGAGATAAATGCCGGCAGGAAACAGGGCTGCCCAGCCACAGGCCATAACCAACAGCGATGTCAGAATCGGAGTGCCAAAATTGGCTTCACTTAATCTGGCTCCAAACCAGTAACTTGCCGGCCCCAAAGCTGCCGCGAGTAAAGCTGAAATCCACAAATATCGGTTTAACCAGGCAAGGCCGTGCATGAAAGTGGTCGCGAACAGGATCCAGATACATATCAACCAGACAGGAATCCCGAGTAGTCCTGAGTCGGCGTAATTAATCATGCCGGTCTGCACCATCAGAATATCCCAGAGACAGCCAACCACTGTCACGGTGGTAACCAGGCTCCATTCAGAGTTCCGTTCGCGCACGCAATAATGATGAACGAGAAGCGCTACCAGCGTATAGGCAATTGCATATAAATCGCCTCCCAAAACACAAACCATCCAGCCGACCTGAAAAACTGCCAGGTTTAATATTTTCTTTTTCGTTGCCGGGATCAACGTGGTCAATCTACGCAATTCGTTTTTGTCGCCATTCTGGTCTGGCTAATAGAATCTGCGAAGTACCAATCACCCGTTCTTCAAACGCGCCCTGGCAATAGCAGAGGTAGTAATCCCACATGCGTATAAAGAAGTCATCGAAACCCAGAGCCTTGACTTCATCGAGTCTGGATAAAAAACGCTCACGCCAGATTTTGATGGTATTTGCATAATCCTCACCCAGCTCTTCCATACCGATCATTTGCATGTCCGTATATTTTCTGACAGATTTGACAATTATTTCGTGGCCAGGGAGCGAACCTCCCGGGAATATGTAACGCTGAATAAAGTCGACAGAGTTAAGCGCATAACGATATCGCTGATCCGGGATAGTGATCGCCTGAATTAGCATCAGCCCGTCGGGCTTCAATAAAGATGCACATCCAGCGAAGTACTCTCGATAGAACTCGTGTCCGACCGCTTCAATCATTTCGATTGAAACGAGCTTGTCGTAACTTCCTTCGAGATTGCGATAGTCTTCAAAAAGTACGGTGATCCGGTCACCCAGACCGGCTTCAATAACTCGCTGGCAGGCGGCCTCATATTGCTCTTTTGAAATCGTAGTGGTGGTCACCCGGCAACCATATTTTCTAGCCGCATGAATTGCCATACCACCCCAGCCAGTTCCTATTTCAAGTAAATGATCAGATGACTGCAATTCCAGCTTGCGGCAAATGACATCAAGCTTGTAAACCGCGGCTTCGTCCAGGCACAATGTCTCGCGATGAAACATGGCAGACGAATACATCATTTCCGGGTCGAGGAACAAAGAGAAAAACTCGTTACTCAAATCGTAATGGGCCGAAATGTTCTGCCGCGCTTTGCTGGCCGTGTTTCGATTCAACCAGTGGTAGGCCTTGTCAAACATTCGCTGCGCCAGATTCTTTGAGTCATCCATAACGTTCAAAAAATCAATATTAACTGACATTAACCGAACCAGGTCTACCAGGTTGGGCGAAGACCACTTACCCAGCATATAGGCTTCAGCAGCACCAATTGATCCCCCAAAGGCGATATCGCGATAAGCGCTACGATCATGAATGACGATTCTGGCACTAAGGTCGGACGCAGCGCCCTTTTTACCAAAACTGGCCATACCTGGCCCGTCTTCAATAGTCAGAATGCCACGCGGAATTTTACTCAGCCTTTTTCCAAGTTGAGCCCGGGCAAAGTTTTGCAGTAACCCGGGTTCACTGTTAAATGCGATGTTTGATTGATTTGTATATGTCATAGCTCAGGTCTTTAAATTTTTAATTGCCGATTGCTGCCTATCGTTCCGTTCGAGATATTCAGGATGGTTATAGAACGGAGCCTTTTTTATCACCAGTTTAAGGGCCTGCCAGTAAATTGAAGCCACCACTTTTGCTGTCATCCATGGGTGTTCGATAAGAATGCCAGCCAGGCTGGTCGAATCGATTTCGCGACGCTTAAGTGCCAACGTCGCATCCAGATGCCTTGTACCCCTGAAATCTGTTTCAAGATTCAAACTCAGTATCTTCGACGGATTATTGCTACTCCAGCGATAAGTCATTTCCATCGGGTTGAATGGTGAAACGTGCATTTCCTTATTGAAATTAATACGTTGAAAACGTTTTTCCGGATCACATTTCAGAACATAACTATTCCGTTCTTTCCAGGGTGTATTGGTAACTTCAGAAACAATGAATTTCAGCTTTTCATTTTCATCGAAACAGTAATAACAGGTGATTGGATTGACGTTGAAGCCAAAATACCTGAGATTGGCCAGCATTCGGATTGGCCCGCTGTGCCTTTCACCGGTCTCCTCGGAAATCCGGTTACGTACCGCGTCCCCTAGTGGAATGCCGGGATCTCCCAGGTAGTCGCTACGCTCGAATCGCGCCGGACGCCAGGACTTTACTGACCACCAGGGCGATAAAGCAAGGACCTCCTCGAGCTCGCCCAGGTCGAGATACATCATGAATACCTGGTAACTAAACTTATGCTTCAATGGGTAGAAGCGCCGATGCCTTAAGCAGCCTTTGTAAATCGCACTATGCATGTGCAGTGGCTACCTGTCCGTGTAAATCGGTTCGAGAATGACTAAAGTCTGCTAACTGGTTGATAGCGCTTGCCACGTTCCGTCCGCTAACCACACCGTCTTCGTGAAATCCGTTACCCAGGTAGGCACCCGCAAACCAGGTCTTGTTAGTGCCGTTGATCTGCTCAATACGATTGGCGGCACTGACCGAATCCAGCGAAAACACCGGATGGCTATACTCGAAACGATCGATTATTTTTTCAGGAGAAATCGACTCAGTCGCATTTAGCGTGACACAAAACGTCGAATCCGATTTGATCCCCTGCAGGATATTCATGTTATAGGTCAGCACCGCGCGTTCCTGGAACCTCTCGCGCAGCAGGTAATTCCAGCTCGACCAGGCGACTCGTCGACGTGGCAGCATAGCTTGGTCGGTATGCAGTACCACCTCATTTTTCTGATAGGGTATATCCGCAAGCGCGCCGCGTTCGGCAAGTGTTGCATCAATGAGCAAGGCCAGAGCCTGGTCACTGTGACAGGCCAACACCACCTGGTCATAAACCATCACTTGCCCATCCGTCGCCGTCAACTCGACCGAGTCGCCCAGGCGACGAATGTTTCGGATTTTAGAATTTACAAATATTGATTTACTGAAGCTTTCAGTGAGGGGTCCGAGATAACTCCGTGAACCACCGCGTATGACTCGCCATTGTGGCCGGTCGTTTACACTGAGCAGTCCATGATTCTTGAAGAACTGGACGAAGAATCGTAGAGGGAATTCGCGCATTCGATCGGTTGACGCCGACCAGATAGCGCAGCCCATTGGCAACATGTATTGATAAATGAAAGCCTCGCCATATCGGTTCGAGGTCAGATATTCACCCAGGGTTGTCGATTGAGAAATACGCCCACCTTCGAGATCAGAAATTGCTTCGCGATTGAATCTCAGGATGTCTTTCAACATTCTGTGAAAGGAGGGACGAAACAGGTTTCGTCGTTGCGCGAACAATGTATTCAGATTGTTTCCACCGTACTCGAGACCACTGGTTTCGCAACGCACGCTGAAACTCATCTCGGTTGGTTGAGAGTCGACCCCCAGCTCATTCATCAACTCGATAAAATTGGGATAAGTCCAGTCATTAAAAACGATGAATCCCGTATCAATCGCAAAATTTTTCCCCTGATGGTTAACATCTATCGTTGCCGTATGTCCACCAACTCTGTTTGCAACTTCATAGACAGACACCTGATGATGTGGATTCAAATAGTACGCGGCTGTCAAACCGGAAATACCGGCACCTATAATGGCTATTTTCATAGATTACTATCCTGATTAGTCATGGGTTTTGAAGCCGACTTTGCGGATTTACGAGATATCAGTTTCTGCCAGACCCCGGGCATAATTTTTGACAGTAATAACAGCGCCGAAAGTCTTTTAGGGAAACTGTAGTTGCGGGGTGTCGATGAAATTTGCTTGATTACGCGGCGCGCGGCCTCGTCTACATCCATTAAAAATGGCATCTCAAAATCATTATTACGGGTTAACGGTGTATCGATGAAACCGGGATTAATTACGCTGACGTCAATATTTTCGGGAGCAAGATCGATACGCAGGCTACTGAAAAAATACTGCAGCGCCGCTTTTGATGCACCGTAAGCCTCCGCCTTTGCAAACGGAGCATGCGTAACTTGCGAGGCGATAACTACAATATGAGGGCGTGCACGCGCGCTTTTTCGTAAAAGAGGCAGTGCAGTTTTCAGCGCGTTTATTGTGCCAAAAAAATTGACCTGCATTACCCTTTGAATCGCCGACCAGTCAGGTTCCGGAAATTCGAGGTACTCGCAGGTACCCGCATTTAATATAACCTGGTCCAGGCACGGGTAATTGACGGATATCTGTTTCTGAACTGACTTCAAACTATCTTCGTCAGTAATATCGCAGGGCAAAGCGCGAATGGACTTGTTATACCCTTGCAGTGTTACCAGCGCCTTCTTGCTTCGTGCGCTTGCGATCACCTGATGGCCTTGCGCGGCAAGCGCTAAAACCAGGCTCCGTCCAAGTCCGCTACTCGCTCCTGTAACCCAGATCACTTTACCAACATGATTTTTTGCGGATTCAATTGGCACCATGATCTAACTCGCCAATCGCAATTTAATCCATCGAGTCACGCTCCCAAGTAGTGGCAGCCTTTCATACAGCATCGCTCCCAAATCATAGAAATCTTCATGGTAATCAATCTTGTCTGTCCAGTGGATATGACTGACACCACGAACGTCAATAACCGCCTGACCTAAGCGGGGATGCTTGAAATGCATTTCCCACTTCAGGTAAGCAGAATTGCCGGATACGAGCTGATCAAGATACTCGAAGCGGCAATCGGTCAGGTCGGTACACATCGAAGATAGGTAATCTTCAAGTGAAACCAGCCCGCGTAATTCATGCACCGGGTCTTTGAATAGAACATCGTTGGCATAAATTTCGCCAAGCTTGCTCCAATCGGCCTTTTGCAGATCTTTAAAGTTATCTTTCAATCTTTCTAACAGGTCATTATTCATGGTCAGATCAAGGGTTTGAGTTTTATATCGTAGTGATTGGGGGTATATACGCACAAAGTTAGAAATCGGATCAATCTGGAGTGATCCAAAAATAAGCTTAATGCGTATAATGCTTAACTTAGTAATCTCAAATGAAATTATGGCCGGGACAGTGGCGCAAAAAAAATCATCCAGCGAGCAGCTTGCTTTACTGAAAGACTGTATTCACAGAGTGGCCACACAACGTGACAGGGAGGCCTTTGCCCAGCTGTTTGATCACTATGCGCCTTCGATTCGTGCTTACAGCCTGGCGAGAGAACCGGGTGCCGATCTGGTAGCCGACGAACTCGCCCAGGAAGTAATGATCCGGGTCTGGTTAAAGGCTGGTAGTTACAATTCAAGGCTTTCAAATGTTAACACCTGGATATTTACACTCGCCAGAAATTGTCGCATCGACTATCTCCGGCGAAACGGTCTTTTTGCCAGCGAGATCGACCCGACCACAATCTTTGAAGATATTGAGGACGACAGTCCCGGCCCCTTTCAACTGGTTCACCAGGACCGCCTGGAAGAAAATATTAAAACGGGGCTTGAGAAATTACCGAAAGAGCAGTCAGAAATACTAAGAAAAATATATCTAGAAGGAAAAAGCCACCAGCAAGCCAGCGAAGCATTGAAGTTGCCACTGGGCACGGTCAAGTCCCGTGTTCGGCTGGCCCTCAAAAAACTTCAAGTACTGGTACCGAGGTAAACATGGACACCATACATAATCATCCCGATGACGAACTCCTGGCATCCTATTCTGCAGCCAGCCTGCCGCTGAGCCAGGCTTTGTGCATTTCCGCTCATATTGAACATTGCGACGAGTGCGATCAGAAGCTCAAGCGTCTGAATCAGGTGGGTAGCCAGTTGATGCATCAGCTTAAGCCTTCGCCACCTTCAGCTGATTTAAAAAACAAGTTACTCGACAGGCTCGATAGCATTACCGAGGACCCGGTTAAAGAACAATCCGGCCCCAGCGATAGTTCGGTGCCACGGTGCCTGCGTCAATTCATCAGGACCGGTTATCAGGATGTCGCCTGGAAACGAATTTCACCGGATATTCATAGCTTTGAGCTTTGCAGGGATAAAAACAATGCCAAGGTAGAATTATTACGAATCAAAGCGGGTGGTACTTCGTCCACTCATACTCACCTGGGTGACGAATACACCGTCATCCTTGAGGGCAGTTTTTCCGATGAGGATGGTTTATACCATCAGGGAGATTTTCTCGTAAGAAATTCAAGCCGCCGTCACACACCGGTCGCCACCCAGAACAGTGAATGCATATGCCTTGCCGTAACCGAGGCACCGATTCAGCTTACCGGTTTATTTAGCCGACTCCTAAATCCGCTGATACGCCGTGGCTACGCCTGATGGCAAAGCTACACCAGTTCTTCGCCTGCCATGCCAGCCTCCTGCAACTCCGAACCATCGGCAACACACAGCGCCGCATGTGACCAGGTCGACTGTGTAAGATACTTGACCGCGGTACTGATACGATTGGACCCTTCAACCAAAAGCACGTCACCCTTGCGCAATGTGGCCACTAGCAGTTCGGGCCTGCAGGTGGCAGGCCGAACCTCATGCTTACTGGGCGCTGCCAGATTACGGCAAAAGCATTACACGTCCTGATCCTCGTCGAACCAGACATAAAACTCGAGCTCCTGGTAAAACTCGAACTCGTCTTCGCTGCTGATAACCGCCAGGTCCTCGACGTCGGCCTGTGGAAACTCTGCTTCATTTTGCACACCGAGGACCAATACCCCGGCGATGATCAGCACCAGGCTGGCGAAGGCGGCGGCGGGTTTCCATGACAGCACCGATTGCCCTGAACGGCTATCCAGTGCCGTCATGCGCGCTTTGCGCAAGGCATTTCTGCTGTCATCGCTCAACTGCTGTCGATCCAGGGTCTGCCTGATTTTTTGCTCTAGTCGGTCCTGTTCATTCATTTTCATCTCCCAGTAGTTGGCGGAGTTTCTGGATGGCGCGCGCATAATGAGTTTTAACACTATTCTCCGAAATGGAAAGTGCGAATGCCGCTTCGCGCGTACTCATTTCCTGCCAGGCGCGCAGTAAAAAGGTTTGCTGCTGACGTAATGGCAATTGCTGCAATGCTTGTAATACCCGGGTCAGTTCATCGTCAATCAGCGCTTTGTGCTCGGCCGACTGTTCGCAGGCTGGAGCCTCTATGGTCTCGTCATCGGCCCGCAACAGCATCAGCTCACGTAATACCTGGCGAACCTTTTGTTTGCGGTACCAGTCCTTGATGCCATTGTGCAAAATGCGGTAAAACAACGGCGCCCATTCTTCCTGCTTACGGTCGCAGTAGTTTTGCACCAGCTTGAGCATGCTTTCCTGCACCAGCTCAAGCGCGTCGTGATGGTTACGGGTAAGCGTCATTGCCATCAGGTAAGCCCTTTGTTCCGAACCGCGAAAAAAAACATCCATCGCCTGCCGGGTAATTTCGTCCATCGGCTCACATCACCCAGCGCAGGCCGAGCGTCAAGCCTGCATCTTCAGACTCAGAAAAAGACGCTGCCACCAGGTAACCCAGGTGTCGACTTGTCCAGTGTTGCCAGCTCATCGTCAAGCTATTGGTGTAAACCTCATCGATCGCGGACTGGTCCTGCGCCAGCAGCAACGTATAGTCATTCTCAAAATCTGCATAACCGAACAGGAACGCGGTGTATTTCGATATCAACAGCGAGTTTTGCGCCAACTGCGAAGACTTCACAATAAACTGGGCGAAACGGCTGTTAGCCAGGGGGCTCAGGTCCTCTTCGTAATCGTAGCGTTGATGGGTTAGCTGCCAGTACCAGGCCTGCTGCTGCCAGCCCAGCACCAGGCCGTATCCGGTCAGGTCGCTATCGATACGCTCGGGGACGAGGTTGTTTAGTACATCGCCTGTCACTTCGCGAGTAAACAGCTGTAAATCACCTTTGGCGAACTCCACCCGGAAACTCCAGTCGCCACGATTTAAACCTAGTGCCAGGCCAAGCGTTTCTTTTTCGATCTCATCGATATCGCCTTCAAAAAAGTAACTGACCTCGACGTCGACCAGTGCGGTCAGGTCAAACCACAACGCAGTCGCGAGTGACAGGCCCCGAAATTCCTCGTCTTCATCCGACAACTCGTAGCTGTGATAGTCAGCGTATACCTCGGCACTGTCACCGAGCGCCAAACCCAGGCTAACACCGCCGTTGAAATCCCCCGTATCCTCGACGGCAATATCGGCACCGACAAACAGCGCAGGCCTGTCGTCAAGCCCAATCCATTCTTCGGCGGCAAGCCTGCCACTCACCAGCAAAGGTAGCAGTAACAGCGTGAGCGTGAAGCGCTTCATCAATCGCGGCTGCGTTTATCTCGTAAATGTCTCAACCAGCGTTTGCGCTGATCAGGCGTCAGCTTGCGCCAGTGATCCCTCACTTGTTTTCGCCTGTCGGGGGGGAGCCGTTTAAAGCGCTTAAAGGCCTCGCGTATTTTCGCCTGTTGCGCAGGCGGGAGTTGCTGGAAATGCCTGAAACGCTGGCGAATCGCCTGCTGTTGTTCCGGATTCATTTCCTGCCAGCCTTTGAAGCGCTGCTTTATTTTCTCACGCTGTTCCGGGTTCATTGTTTTCCAGCGTTCAGCACCGCGTAGCAGCAGTTCACGCTTGTCGGGCTCAAGTTCGCCCCAGCGCGACTCGAAAGGTTTCAGTAAAATGCGCTGCTCCTGATCGAGTTCATTCCAGCTCTGCGCTGTCGCCGCGAGCGGGGTCAGCAGGCAAATCAGTGTGACCAAGCCTGATGCCAGCCTCCGGGTAATTGACG
Organism: uncultured Gammaproteobacteria bacterium; assembly: GCA_964196115.1. GTDB lineage: Bacteria > Pseudomonadota > Gammaproteobacteria. The sequence continues at coordinate 5,622 of CAXMRQ010000008.1, read as the reverse complement.
AGATTGATTTCATTCGCTGCTAGCCTCTCTCTTTTGCGCTACATCTTTGAGTGCATTTTGTTCGAGTAATCGCCAGGTTTCTTCATCTACCGGTTCAAGCTCGCCTAAAAACTCGAGCAGACCTGGCGGGGGCTGCTCGGGGCTGCTCGGCGTCGAATCAGAATCATCCATTGCCAGCACCGGGCAACACAGAAACCAGATCAGACTCAAACCTATACGCACAGAAATTCCCCCATACCAGTATGGGGGAATTATACCAAGCTCCGTAATGAGCACATTGTGATCTTTTTACTCGGTAAGGCGAGTAACCAATTGCCTTGCCGTCAGCTCCAGCCCGGCTGCATCGTACTTGCCTTTGGCGATGACGAAGACAATCCTGTAGCCGTTAAGTAACAATTCATTCAGCGCGGCCTGGTAACGGTTCCAGTTGTGATACACATGGACGCGCCGGCCCCGGGTCAGTGCATACAATCCGCCATCGCCGGCAGGCTTGATGAAGGGCACGCTGGCGAGTGTCGTAATGTCAGTAATGACGCCGGCCTGTTTCAGGTGATGGCGCCCGACGGTCGAGGCCAGGTCTAGCAGCAGACCGTTCTCATCGAGGGTCACGACCGCGGTTTCACTGCCACCGGCACCATAGGCCATGAGCATCTTGGTGGGTAACTCGCTCAGGTCGACGATGGTTTTTGCGGTGAAGTCGAGTGGCGCAGTGCTAAACGGGGTCGGAAAGCCGGTCACCCTGACAGGCTCGGCCAGCCCCAGCGCGTTCAGGCTGATCAGGCCGCTGTCAATTTCGTAATGGTCAGGATCGGCATCATGCGCGGGGTCGATGCCGGTACCGGCAAAGTCATATCGTCGTACCAGGCGCCGGTTGACATGTTGCAGGTCGACCTCGAGCGGCGACACCGCGGCCACCAGCCCGGAGACGTAGCTGTAGCGCATGCGCACCAGGCCATCCCCGGTGGCGTTCAGGGTTCGACCGTTGTCGGACAATTTGCCGAGCACGGTAACCTTCTGACCCACACTCAGGTCGTCGATGCTGTGATGATTACCCGGGTCGCCCTGTTTAGTCACGGCGGTGCTGGCATCGACCAGCACTTCGATTTCATCGTTGAAACTGAAATGACCGAGATCGGTTTCAATCGTGGCGCCAATCACTGTCAGCGTATTGCCCGAGCGGGCAATCACACTGCCCTTGAGCGCGTCGCGGGTGCCCCAGGGTACGCTGCTACCGGCGTATACCTGCTTAGCCAGAAAGCGACGCGGATTGAAGTGGACTGTACCGAGCGTCACGATCGGGGTAAAGCCGGTTTGTCGCGCCAGGACTTCAAGGCCTGTCTTTTGTTCATAGGCGACGCCGTCGATTTCAAACACGGTGCCAGCATCGGTATGCACGGTAATCTTGCCGAAATCACGATGCCTGACGCGGAACGGACGAACCACAACGTTGAAGGTTTCGGCATCCAGGTTAACCCCACGCAACAGGCCACGCAGCCGCCGCGACTTATCGTCTTCGACCAGGGTATTGGCCAGTAACACCGGATTGACGATCAACGTTGCCGAATTGCCGGTGATAGTCACCTCATTGGATGCCTCGAGGTCGAAATCGAGTGTCAGCGCCGCAGGTTTCCCGGGGGAGATTACAAACTGGCTGTGTTCGTTAAACAGCACATCGACGGTGACCGTTTTCAGCGGATGGCCATTTTCATCGAGCGCCTGCGCCGGGATCGAGTTACCGTTCAAGTCTTCGACAGTAATCTCGGCAGCTTCGTAGTCGAACGTGATCTGCGCCTGGGTATAACTGCCCACCGGTACGGTGGCGGTCGACAGGAACTCGGTGACCTCGATGTATTGTGAAAAATCCAGCCTGACCGTGTTCGGCAGGGTTTCAATGATCGCGCCATTGTCCTTGTGCAGGGTCAGGCTGACCACATCGACGCTGTAATGATTGAAATCACCCTCCGCGTCGGTCAGTGAAATCGTCAGTTCACTGGTTTCCTCGCTGCTGCTGCCGCCACCACAGGCAACCAGCGCAATCGCGCTGAGTGAAAGAAGAAAAATCCGCAAGCCCTGTCTAATGTTTAATGGTTTCATTCCTGTTTCCCGGTTTTTGGTTATCGTTACCTGTTAAAACGCGGGAACGCCGATTTGGTTGACAGGATTGATAAATAAATTTCAACCGGGGGGTGTTTCTTCACGGTTTTTGCGGTACGAATCCAAGGATTTAAGGTCTTGTTATTTGCCTTAGCCACCCGACTGTTAAAAATTGATACAGGACAATACCGGGCCGACCACTATTAAAAGTTGAAACTGATCCCAATGGGCGGATTAGATAGCCTGGAGAAATCTAACACGAGCGAATGCGAGTCCGAAGGATGCGGCGCAGGGACGTGTCGCACAATCTAACTACTGACAATGAGATGTTCGATTCCACGGCATGGAAATTTGCTATCGAAGATTCGACTAGACCAGGGATTAATTGCGCGGGCTCAGTTGCCAGGCCTTTTGAAAACGCATTGCACCGCCTAAACTTCTTTCTCGGGAGATGCGATACGGAAATGACCCCGACTTCTACCCTCGGTAACGTCATTGAAGGAGACTATCAGTCCGATAAAATATCCGCATCCGCGTCACGTACAATCTGTTCAATCTCTCGGTCGAACAGGGCTACGAGGCCGCGCGCATGTGTGCTCTCAACCAGATCGCACAGGTACGCGCCGCCTTCAACGGCGATCTCGATCGAGTCAGGCAGGTCGTCCGACTTGGTGCCTTCGTTAACTGCGTTGCGGATTTCACCGAACATCCGAAAGTAGTCAATGGAGCATCTGACCTGATGATCGAAGTTTTTGGAGACGCCGGCCGCTGCACCCGTACCAACGTAGGCGCGCCTTCACTACCATTGGGATTCGCGGTGGAAATTGACGGAGTGTTTGAGATCACCTGAAAACAAAGAGAATGCAGATATGCTAGCTTTATGCGCCAATTACGAGGGGACCGTTCCCGAAAATCAGCAAGCGTTTGATCTCTACATCGAGACCATCCATCTTCCCCTGGTCGCCAGGTACCCCCGACTACGCGCACTGCGTTACCTCAAAGGAGTACCACGTGACGGTGTAGCACCGAGGTATTATCTATCGTTTGAGCTGCTCTTCGATAGTCTGGAAGATTTCCAGCTCGCCGCAAAGTCTGAAGAGCGAAACCGTGCCGTCGAAGATACGAAAAAATTTTCTGATCAATTCGAAGGTGAAATCCTTCACGTAATGTATGATGTCAAGGACATTCCTATCCCGGGGTGTAAAGCCTGATGACGAATCGTTTGCCCGCGGAAAATAACTGGAGCAGGCAGTAGCATGCGTAAACATCTCTATATAAACCTCAACGATCAATCGGTTACAGGACAGGAGTTGGGAGGCGAAGAGATCGTACGCGCAGGCCGATATTTCATAGCAAAAACCCTGCTAGCGCAAGGCACCGCAACTGCCGAACCGCTGTCGCCAGATAACCCTCTCATCTTTTCCGTCGGGCCGTTCGCGGGGACTAATTTCTCTAACGCCAATCGCATCAGTGTCGGTTGCAAAAGCCCGCTGACAGGTGGAATCAAGGAATCCAACGCTGGCGGTACCTTCGGCTTTGCTCTGGGGCAACTGCACCTTGCGGGTATGACGCTCTATAATGCTTCGGCCAACTGGGTCATCATCCGCATCAACAAGGACGGCGAGGTCAGCTTTGACCCGGCCGACGCTTACCTCGGCAAGGGCAATGTCGAGACCGCTGCCCTGTTGCACCAGAAATATGGCGATAAAGTCAGCCTCGCCCTGTGTGGTCCGGTCGGCGAGTACCAGGGGCTGTTGGCCGGAATTGCGTTTAGCGATCCCGATGGGCGGCCGTCACGCCTGGCCGCTCGCGGCGGTGTCGGTGCAGTGATGGGTTGCAAGAAGGTCAAGGCCATTGTCGTCGACAAGCACAAAATGCCAACGCTGCACGACCGCAAGAAGGTCATGCACGCGGTGCGCGAATACGGCGCCAGGCTGCGCGAATCAGAACCGGTGAGTAACCTGAACTCGCTCGGTACCGCCTATGTAGCTGATTTTACCAATCACGTCGGTGGCCTGCCGGTGCGCAATTTCAGCGCTGGACGATTGGTTGATACGAATCTGGAGCCTATGAAAATGGGTGGCGACTACATTCGGCAACAAAATATTGAACGCGGCGGAAAACCGGCGCACGCCTGTATGCCGGGCTGCATCATCGAATGTAGTAATGTCTATGTCGATGCTGACGGCAACGAAATGGTTTCGCCGCTCGAATACGAAACTATCGGTTTGTTGGGAAGTAACTGCGGTCTAAGTGATCCCGACGATTTGGCCAAATTAAATGCCATTGCCAACGACCTCGGAATCGACAGTATCGAGACGGGTGCGATGCTGGCGGTGTTGATGGAGGCGGGTCTCGCCGAGTTCGGCGATGTTGGCTTCATGATCGACGCACTTGAAGATATCCGGCATGGTACAGATAAAGGCTTGCTCTGGGCACAGGGAACGGCCCGTGTCGGCGAGCATTACCGGGTCGAGCGTGTACCCGTGATCAAGAAGCAGGCGATTAGCGCCTACGACCCTCGCGTGATCCAGGTTACGGGTATTACCATGATGCTCACGGCTCAGGGGGCAGATCACACAGCTGGTAACGTACCGATGATGGATTGTAACGGCAAACAATTGAGTGAACTCGTCGCTGCCAGCCTCCAGGCACAGGTCAGTAGCGCTGCCGCCGACTCGCTGGGCTTATGTGTATTCGGACGGTCGGTTACAGATACCAATACCGAAATGGTCATCAACGCCATCAATGACGCTCATGGCACCGAGCTAGAGCCATCTTTCTTTGAGGAATTGGGCCGTGAAACGCTAAAGTTGGAGAATGAGTTCAACAAGGCGGCAGGCTTCGGGGTCGCGGACGATGAGCTTCCTCAATTTTTTTATGATCAGCCCCTTGCCCCGACCGACAAGGTGGCCTGCTTCCACAGCGGCGAAATTCATCAGAACCTGGACAACTGGTGGCAGCACGATTCGCAATGAGTCCGGTCCCGTTAAGCGCAAATAATGAAATGATCGCTCAGAGCGGGGAATGCCCTTGAATTTGACCCTGAGGCATGTCCGCGCCTTCGTCGAAGTGGCCCGTCATGGCAGTTTCCGCCGAGCCGCAGAAAAGCTGTTCGTGTCTCAACCGGCGCTTACGATAACCATCAACCAGCTCGAACAAGTGGTGGGACTTAGCCTGTTAAATCGCACCACGCGGTCGTTGCTTTAGACTGGACTAATTACTGAAAACGGCCAACTGCTTGCGCGAACGGTGGGTGAATTTTTCAGGCATTACAGCAAATAACCGGGAAAAGGATGGCTTCTGGATTAGATTTTGCAGATTGATTTTGGCGGATAGGTCTTTTATGCTTCTTACACTTCCGGAGCAATATCGAGACTTACGGTGGATTGGCCCGGATCGAAGCGCAAGGAAATGGCACCAGGGCCCATTTTTGTTTTACACTCCCCGCTCCCAAAGACGCCAATAAAAATCAAAGTTCCGCTTAATGAAAAGCTTGTTTGAACACCCGGGCCACGATCGACCCCT
>CAXMRQ010000007.1:0-3520 GCA_964196115.1 uncultured Gammaproteobacteria bacterium | reverse complement strand
GCTAGCGGCATGGATAAAGACTGGTATCCGAGCATGGAAGCGATGGCAAAGGTCAGCGACTCACTCGATATCCCCTGCGCGGTGGCGGGCATATTGCCCGAGGGTCTCGATCCCGGATTAAGAAAACACCTGTTGAAAATGGGTATCGCGCCGATGTTGGGATTCGACGACGCGATGACCGCACTTTCGGTCGCCGCAAGAGTGGGGGAAATCCACCGCGACAAGTCTGCTAACCCTCGTCCGGGTGATTTAAAAACCGATTATCATGCCGCGAATGAGAAGCTGGCGACAAAGTTACTCGATGAAACCGAGTCTAAGATAGCCCTGCGCCAGTATGGTCTGAAAACGCCTGAATTTCGTGTTGCAGAACGAGAGCAAGCCGCTAGAGTTGCAGCAAAAATCGGTTTTCCGGTAGCGCTTAAGCTCATCAGCAACACCATCTCGCACAAGGCAAAAGTCGGCGGCGTGAAGCTCGGCCTCGAATCGGCCGATGCGGTCAATAAAGCAGTGACTGACATTATTACCTCGGTCAAAAAGGCTGCCAATGTAGAGATCGAATATTTTCTGGTCGAAAGCATGATAGCCAACCCACGCGATGAATATATTATCGGCATCAAACGCCAGGCTGCTCTCGGCCTGGCGTTGATGATCGGTCGGGGTGGCAGCGCTGCCGAAAGCATGAATACCTACGCAACGATATTATTACCGCTGGTCGAGGCCGACCTGAAAGTCGCGATGGAATGTGTCGGACTGAATAGCAGTACAACAGGATATGATGAAATGTTACAGGCCATAACGGCAGTTGCATCCTACGCAATTAAGCATGCCGATCAACTCGAATCACTCGACGTCAATCCCGTCATCGTCACAGCCGATGGTAAAGCAATCGCCACCGACGTACTCATCGTTACCCGAGAAACCGGTTAAGTCGCAGATATGCCTGCCGAAGATTCCATAGGCCTCACTGGCCCCGAATACGAAATGGATATCGAACGCGGCAAGATTCGTGAGTTTGCGCGCGCGATGCACGCTCCGCTGCCTGAATATATTAATGGGCGCAATCCGGTTGTCCCGCCCACATTCCTGATCACCGCAGCTTATAGCTGGGGTTATTCTCTTGAGAGGCCAAGAGGCACTGTGTTCGAGCAAATCGACCATGATTTTTCAGTGCCATTGCATGCAGAAGAATCCTTTACCTATCATACTGCTTTGCCAGGCGCTGGCGACCGTCTGATCTGCCGTGCCTCGCTCGAAAATGTCTGGCGCAAGCAAGGCGCTCGCGGTGGCGAACTGACTTTCTTAACCATGTTGACTGAATTTCGCAATCAGTCCGGGGAATTGATTGCCGAGGAACGCTCAACCACCGTGACCACGGATGCATCACCGGATGGTGACGACTGGCAGGTAAAAGTTCCGAATTACCAACCCGACTATCCTGAAAATCTCGATCCCGGAGATCCTTTTGAACACATCACCCGCTGTAGCTGGGAAGCACTGGCAGAGGGTAGCAGTCCCGGTAGAATCGATACCGAACCACTGCGTATCGGCGATATCGTGCGTTTTCAAAGCGTCGTCGGTGAAGACAATCCACTGCACTATGACTTAACCTGGGCGAACAAACTGGGCTACTCGAACGTATTTGGACTCGGATCGCATCAAGCCAGCATACTCAGCGCTTATGCAGCGCACTGGATCGATCCCGCCACTATCCGCTATTTCAAGGCCAGGTTCCGCAATGTGTTCTGGCCGGGTGAAGTCTTACTCTTACGACATTAGCCTGTCACGAAAGTATGTCGACAAGGATTCAGGGCATCGCATGATTGACTTGTCGCTAAGCTGCACCCGTAATGATAACGACCCGGTTGTCGACGCCTGGATGACCCTGAATTTCGATCTATAGAAAGCGTTATTACCTGCGCGAAAGCGAGATATGCAAGTTGTCAGTTTGCGAAACAAACCGATGGGTAAATTCCTGAGTTTTAAAACCATTGGATCGAACCGTCAATAAATGCTCGCCACTACCGAGATTATCGAAATAAAAGATACCGCTATTATCGGTTGCCTTAATTCGATAGGAAGAATACTTCACCGATCCATCGGTGAACTCTGCGCTTAAATATACAGAGGCTGTCTCGACAGGAACTCCATTTTCGTCACTCACCCAGCCGGATAAATAATGATTTCCCTTATCGACCACCAGCCCCAGATTCCTATATTCATTTTCGGCCAACATTAGGCCTTTAATTTCGAAATACTCGGGTCCCTGCGTAGTTAAACTGACCTCGCCGGCGGGAAAGTGATTCAGACTAAAAAACCCCGAAGAATCGGTCACTAATTTTCTAACTTCGGGTTCGGTGGATTCATTTCTGATGTAAAATTCGAAATCAGGAACCGGCACGGCCTCGTTATTGACTACCATACCGTCTATATCGATAAAATTAAGCGGCACGAGGATAATTTTTAACGGAGGTGTATCCTGAGTTACGCTAAATTCCCCATCGAAATAGAATCTATACTCTGGCGGCGAAAATATAGTCAACTTATAAGGGTGACCCGACCTGACTCCTTCCAATGTAAAATAGCCGCGATCATTGCTGGAAACCGTATGCACGATTTCATCCATCCCCTGACTGGTCCTGGTGCTGGTTTGAATTTTTAAATCGCCCAGGCCAGCACCTATTGCGTTACCTACCCAACCATTTATTACGATGGAGCCCGGATCGTCGTCTAGTTTTATATCCAGCCCTATCGCCGATTTCTGTTTAATTGCCTCAGCGTCTAGCCGAATCCTTTTACCTTTATAGCCATCGCGCAGGATACGCAATACAGGCTCGTGATAATCAGGTATGGCAAAAATCAACTTATATCTACCGTCCGAATCCGAATACGTACTATCAGTCTCCCGTTCCAGCGCTACCAATACATCGCCCACAGGCTGGTTGTGACTGTCGGCAATACGACCGCCAATTTCCAGTTTTCCGGCGGTGGTGGAATCGCCGCCATCAATTGCCTTAACGGCATCGGCCAGCGTCGATTGGTTTTTATTATTTGACTCGCTTTGAGCAATTGCTCCATCCGGGGCAACGCCATCTGGTTTCGATCTAATTAATTTGCCATCCGACGTATCTAGCCCCAAATCGCCGAGAGAAAAAAACAGGTAGTAGGCGTACGAAATTAACGCACCGATCAATATCAATGTGATGCGATGATTCACTCTCTAAGCAGATGCTGAATATGCGTTTCGATTTCGAATACGTGCGGGTCTTGCAAACCTAGCTCTCTTAGCGATTTGGCCAGTTCGAGCAAATAATCCCGATTCGGCCCACTCGTCCCTTCGGCGGTACAAATTTGGCAGGCGATATCGTACTCGTTGGCTTCACCCAACCAGGCTTCATTATCCGCAGTGGCGATATAAACCAGTCCCTCGTCATGCGATCCATCGTTGAAGGTCATCTCAGTAGCTATCCGCAGATAACCATTTTTTTCGCGCTCATCGAGTTGTTCGAAAACCGATCCTTCG
>CAXMRQ010000006.1:0-37074 GCA_964196115.1 uncultured Gammaproteobacteria bacterium | reverse complement strand
CGAAGTCGGTGTCGGTACGCCCACCGGTGACGCTGTGAACGAGGTTACTGCGCAGGACGCCGGTGGCCTGGTGTCCAATCTGGCGCAGGCTCGAGTCGAGGTCAAAGAACTGTTCATGCGTGACCACAATATTCTGTTTGGCCGGGTTACGGTCGGCGAGTGTGATGCCGATCCGAAGGATATCGAAGGCGCGGCTGGCGTGCGCATTTACATGGAAGACGGGCGTTATGTCGTCACCGATGAAAAAGGCCGTTTCCATTTTGAAGGGGTGCACCCGGGTAGCCATGTGGTGCAACTCGACCAGGACAGTTTACCGGAGATATACGAACCGATCATCTGTGACGAGTATTCGCGCTTCAGTGGCCGCGCCTATTCACGGTTTGTAGACCTGCAGGGCGGCACCTTGTGGCGCACAGATTTTCACCTGGCATTAAAACCGGTTCAAACCGGTGATGTCAGCCTGCAGTTAAAAGCTGAACTGGATGCCAGGCGTATTCATTACAGCCTGGAATTGAATGGTGGTGATATCGGCCTGAGCAAACGTAATTTAAGCGTGGTCATGCCGGATAACGTGAGTTATGTGCCGAATTCCAGCAGCATCGACGGCGCGCTATTGGCGGAGCCGGAGATTAACAAGAATATTTTGACTTACCGGCTTGGTGGTAGCGACGCGGCCTGGTCTTCACGTATACAATTTGAGGCGAAGCTTGAATCGTCAATCCTGCCCGCGGAGCTCCTCACCAGGGCGATACTGGGTTTCTCCAGCCTGGCCGGTAATAGTGGGCGTACCCCGTTGGCGGAAGTACGACTGTCGCCACCGCGAAAAGAACTTAAATCTGGGACCCTGCTTAAAACACGGTTCGGAAGTTTCAAGGTTGAGTTGACGAGCCAGCAAGACATGATCGAACTGGAGAGAATCGTTACGGAACTTCGCAATGAAAGCAACATGCATATCTTCGTAGTCGGGCACGCCGATAGCCAGGGTATCTCTGCAAGAGGGCGTGGAATCTTCCCCGACAACTATGCCTTGTCCGAGGCCCGTGCTACCACCATCGCTAAATATCTTACCGAGCGCTTAAATTTGACGCCTACACAAATCACGGTATTGGGTATGGGAACGAGTGAACCGGCCGGCACCAATGGCACCGAAGAAGGTCGCGGACAAAACCGGCGTGTAGAGCTGGAACTGGCAATAGAAAAAAGGCCGCCATCGGTGGCGAAACTAAAAGCAGAGAGTTCTTTACTAACTACCCAGGCAATTGGTTTGCGACCTGGCGAAACCTTGCAGGAAGTCGGCAATACTGCACCGAAACCGGTTAGCAGTAATGCCATGCCAGCATTCGATAAGGTCTGGTTGGCTACGGCAGAAATTGGCCAGGCCTGGGTGTGGCCGGGTGAGGGTCATTATCCTTCGATTCCCAATACCAGGATTGCGATTAAGCATGCAGCCAGCGAAAGACCGACCCTGTTACTCGATGGTAAGGCGGTGAGTCTGCTTAACTACGACGGATCGAGCAAGAATACCGAGCGTAATATTGCGGTTAGTCGCTGGTTTGGTGTCGATCTCGATTATGGCGAAAACCATTTTGAAGTTATATTCCACGATGCCGACGGCAATGAGACCGGACGCCTGCAACAGGTGGTTTACGTGGCCAACCCGCCGGTGAATGCCGAACTCCTTCCCGAGCAGTCGCAGTTGCTGGCCGACGGCAAAATATCGCCGGTGATTGCAGTACGCCTGACCGATAAGGATGGCCATCCCGCACGTCAGGGTGTGGTTGGTGAGTTTCGCGTGGCAGCGCCCTATATCGTGCGCGGCCAACGCGAGGCTATAGAGAGAATATTGTACGAAAATTCCTATCAGCGGATTAAGTATCGTGTCGGCGAAGACGGTGTCGCCCTGATCGAACTCGAGCCGACCACGCGCACCGGTGAAGTTGTTCTGAGTTTCCCGTTTGAGAATGATACCGAGGAAGTACGGGCCTGGCTGGAACCGGACACGCGTGACTGGATAGTTGTCGGTATTGCAGAAGGTACCGTGGGTCACGGAACCATCAGCGGCAATATAGAGGCGTTGGAGGCAAATGATGCCGAAGCGGACCTGTATACCGATGGCCGTATCGCCCTGTTTGCCAAGGGCCGCATCAAGGGCGAGTGGTTGTTGACCCTGGCCTACGACAGCGCGAAGAAACAACCGCACGATCGTGATCGTCTCCACCAGGTGATTGATCCCGACGAGTATTACACGCTGTACGGCGACACTACCGAACAGGGCTACGAAGCAGCCAGCAGCAAAAAACTTTACCTGAAGCTTGAACGCAAACAGTTCTACGCCATGTTCGGTGATTACACGACAGGTTTGACGGTCAGCGAGCTGTCGCTCTATGACCGCGGTTTGACGGGAATTAAATCGGAGTTGCAACGTGAGGGTTATGGATACAACCTGTTTGCCGCCGAAACCGAGAACAGTTTTGCGCGGGACGAGATTCGTGGTGACGGTACCTCGGGCCTGTATAATTTATCGCGCGGTGACATAGTTATTAACTCTGAAAAAATCACCATCGAAACCCGCGACCGTTTCCGTAGCGAAGTGATTATTTCTTCACAGCTTTTGACACGTCATCTCGATTACAGCATCGACTATTCGGATGGCAGCCTGTTTTTCAAATCACCGATACCGAGTCGCGATGCTAACCTTAATCCGATATACATCGTGGTGAATTATGAAACCATCCAGGCGGGTGATGAATTACTGAGTTATGGTGGACGCGGTTATGTACGCCCGAGCGATGGTATCGAAGTCGGTATGACACATATTTCCGAAGATCAGGTAGCTGGTGAGGCCAGCATGACTGGTATCGATACCACCATCGAGCTGGGTGACGGCACCCAACTAAAGGCAGAGTTGTCACGCAGTCGCGATGCCGCGGGTAACGATGCCGATGCCCAGCTTGCCGAACTAGAGCATCGCAGCGGTAAGCTCGATGGAAAAGTTTATCTGCGCCAACAGGACGATGGTTTCGGTCTGGGGCAACAGCGTGGCAGCGAAAACGCGACGCGTAAAATGGGTATTGACGGAAGCTACGAGTTGAGTGATCACTCTCAACTCAATAGTGAAGTTTATCGGCAGGAAAACCTGGCCACCGGTGCGGAGCGGGAGGTACTGGAAGCGGGTGTTGAATACAACTTCGATAAATATGATTTTGATGTAGGCGCCCGCACCGCACGTGACGCCTTTACTAACGGTGACAGTAATCGTTCTGACCAGTTAACCCTGGGTGCGGCCACGAGACTGATGGATAACCGATTGAACCTGCATATACGCCATGACCAGTCCCTGGGTCAGGATGCGAATATTGATTTCCCGACACGAACCTTGCTGGGCGCTGATTATTATTTAACCCGCTCGCTGTCTTTATTTGCAGAGCAGGAATTCACCGACGGTGACGATATCAAAACTCGAAATACGCGTGCCGGCCTGAACGCAACACCCTGGACAGGCGCTACCGTGAATACCTCGGTAGGTGAGCAAATGGATGAAAATGGTAACCGCGTATATGCCAATGCCGGCCTTAACCAGCGATGGGCGCTGAACGAGCGCTGGAGCGTCGATGCCAATCTTGACAGCAGTAAAACCATAAAGGATACGGGGGCCCCGCTTAATGTAAATGTGCCGCCGTCATCCGGTAGCGGGGGTGATGATTTTACCGCGGTGTCGACCGGGGTTAATTACCGTCGTGAGAACTGGAACTGGAATGTTCGCGTCGAGCAACGAAATGCGGAAACCGAGGACAAAAAAGGCATTTATTCAGGGCTCGCGGGCGATATTTCCGAAAGCCTGGGTATGTCACTTCGGTTACAATTTTTCGATACCGATAAGATTACGGGTGAACAGCAGCGTTTTAGCGACATACGTTTTGGCCTGGCATACCGGCCATTGCATAGTCGCTGGATTGTTCTCAATCGCACCGATTTTGTTAGCGACAGGCAGCTTGGTGGTAGCGTCGATCTCGATAACAGGAAATGGATTAATAATATCAATGCCAACTACAAAAAAGACGGTTCTCAACTGGCCCTGCAGTACGGCGCCAAATATGCGAAAGGAACATTCGAGAGTATTGGTTATTCCGGTTTCACCGATTTAATCGGTACCGAGTATCGCCGTGACCTTGGTGAAAGTTGGGATATTGGTGTACACGCCAATATACTCGATTCAAGGGAGCTGAATCAGCCGCAAAAATCGTACGGGATATCGGTAGGACTTAACGCGGCGCGCAACACCTGGGTGAGCCTGGGTTACAACTGGGAAGGATTCCGGGATGATGATTTTACTGCGAGCGAATATACAGCCGAAGGCGTCTATCTGAAATTGAGGCTGAAGTTTGACCAGCATTCGGTACGCGAAGCTGCGGACTGGTTCACCCGACAGTAAAAAACCAGCTGATTTTCGGATGGGTCTTACGGCTGTTTTAACTTCATTCTAGCCAGAGCAACGATCTCATCAAATGGTTGGGACCTTCATATCCATATAAATGACCGATATTATTAACCGATCCTACCATCGCGCAATCAAATGGGTCTTCTGCTATATCTTTCACAAACATACCGTCGATTTTCAGATAATCGATCGGCAGGTACTTTAAATAGCTTAATGATGAACAACAAAATATCTTCCGGACTGGAGAGGTTAAGTAACAATTGTCCTGCCGTGTAACGCCACCGGTTAGAATAATAAAATAAATCGACAGCAGGCTGCCACGACTTTCGTTGTTCGCGCTGCCATTCAACCAGCTTTCCGAAACAATAGAAAGACCGGAAAAACAAAAACCTGAAAGCGGGCGCATGGCACCCCAACTCCAGGGGCGAAGATGACCAGTTGAACCAGGGCAGCGGCACCGGCAATAGAAGCGAGCGTGGCAAAATGCCTATGTGACCAACTCGCATTATAAAACGTGGCGCTATCAGACAACCCAATAGTTGACCCCACAGGGTATCCGGATTGCATCAAGCCAATGGCAGAATCACTAAACCACAGCTCGCCATTGCGTAAAGTGCGTAAGCAAGCGCGGTATAAATACTTGCCTGGATAAGCAGATTTCATGACTGGCGACGGGGATGAGGCCAAGAGTATTATTATTTACAGGTTTTATGAAAAAAGTCCATTGAATTAAAGATAGACTTAATGAAGAATGTGATTTAATTCAGCTCTGGAGAGTAACATGTTAGTACGTTTTGTAGCGTCTTTTATAATTTTAGCGATTACTACAACCTTTAGTGTTAACGCAGCTAACCATAGCAATGGTATCGAATATAATTTCGTCGAACTTCGCTATGTTGATGTGAAAGGTGGTGATGGAATAGAATTTGGTGGCTCTTATCGGCTTAATGCAGAGGTTTATGGTTTGGCCAGTTTTCGGGACATCGATATCGGTCCAGTTAATACAGAAATACTGGAAATTGGTGGTGGTTATATTTTGCCGAATGAAAAAATTGATTTCGCCGCTGAAGTAATGCTAATTGATGCCGATTCAGAGAGTGGATTTAGTCTCGCGGCAGGGGGTCGCGGTTACGTGGCTCCGGAAATTGAAGCTCGTGTTTTTGTTAAACATTTAAATGTGGGGGCTAGCGATACATTTATAGAACTCGGTGGTGACTTCTTTGTGGACACAAACATTTCGCTTGGTATTACTTTAGAAGTGGGAAGCGACGCAGATACATTAACATTTGGTGGTCGACTCTACTTTTAAACGGTTTTTAATAACCGGTCAAAACAAAGCCTGCATTTGCAGGCTTTGTTTTTTATGATGCTAAAAATTTAAATCAATATGGCCTTACCAATCCCTCTTTCAATAAAAATCAGATAGAACTTATTTTACGAAAACCGAATTAAACTGCTGGCCAGTTTTTACAAATGTAGTGCACTTACTCAGCCATTTGAGTTTTTTTGCACCGGCGTAGGTGCAAGTGCTACGGATACCGCCAAGTAAATTCTGGATTGTTACATTGATTTCACCGCGATAGGGCACCAGGATATCGCGACCCTCCGACGATCGGTACTCTTTTAATCCACCAAAATGTTTATCGTTTGCCGCTTGCGAACTCATGCCATAAAACTGCACGAATTTCCGTTCTTCTATGATATCTTCCCAACCATTGGCAGCTTTGGTCACTTCTCCGGTTTTATGATACCTGGTAATCACTTCCCCGCCGCCCTCGTCGTGACCGGCTAACATACCTCCGAGCATGACATAATCGGCACCCGCTGCAAAAGCCTTGGCCAGGTCACCCGGACAGGTACAACCGCCATCGGCAATGATATGACCACCGAGGCCATGAGCGGAATCGGCGCATTCAATAACCGCCGACAACTGTGGAAACCCAACGCCGGTTTGTATGCGTGTGGTACAAACACTACCGGGACCAATACCGACTTTTACGATATCCGCCCCGCTAAGAATTAATTCTTCTGTCATTTCTCCGGTCACTACGTTTCCGGCAATAATCACAATCGCAGGAAAGGCGTCACGTAGTCGCTTGATAAAGGATGAAAATCGCTCTGAATAGCCATTAGCGACGTCGACACAGACGTATTTTAGCTGCTTATCGACGATCTTGTAGACGGCATCAAATTTGTCAAAGTCCTGTTCGGTAATGCCCATTGAATAGGCAACATTTTCGACTCGATCAGGCTGATCTTCGGTGAAAAATTTAATTAGTTCACCATTCTCATAATTCTTCACCAGGCAAGTGAACAGGCCTAGACTCGCTAGTGTGTCGGCCATTTTAAAAGTGCCGACACCATCCATATTTGAAGCCATAATCGGAATGCCATTGTAATGGTGCTCGGATTCACTAGCGTTATAATTACGGAAGCTAAATTTACGAAACAGATCAACATCCTTACGACTGCCAAGTGTGCTGCGCTTGGGCCGAATCAGAACATCTTTATAATCGAGTTTACTGTCGTCTTCTATTCTCATGAAACTGTTAATCCGCTAAGTCACAAAACTTGCGGGACATTATCACGAAATTGTTGCCCGGAACAGTCGTGTATCTCACTTGATTCATGCATTTTCGAAGCGTATGCTGGTTTCAGGAGCGGGTAGATTTTAGTCCTGTAGTTCAGGTATTGAACGCATGCTCCAGCTTATACGCGCTCATTCTTGAACAGTTCGGAGAATTTTCGGGAGTGACGCCTACGTCATCTCATAAAACCAGTAAAATCTCACCGACTTTTACTCACCAGCTCCTGTGTTCGGCCGATTTTGCGCCAGAATTTATATGGAACCCATCTGCATAAAGGCCGTCATATATCGACATACACTGTTAGATCGGAGGTATTGAAATGAAAAGGCATTTTTATATTAGTGACGATCTGGATGACCTGGATCGCCTCGAAGTAGAACTGGAAGATCGCGGCGTCCACAAGCCGCAGATTCACGTTTTCAGTAAAGATGACGCCGCTGTCGAGACGCATGACCACCTGCATAATATGGAATCAGTATTCAAGAATGATGTTGTGCATGGAACGATTACCGGAGCCTGGATTGGTGTGGCTATGGCTGCACTTGTATTAATCATAACTTCGTATAGTGACTGGCCTGAATCCTATACCTGGGTGCCGTTTATCTTCCTTGCCATTGTGCTACTCGGTTTTTGTGCCTGGGCTGGTGGCCTGTATGGTATTCAGGAACCGCATAAGGACTTTAAGCGCTTCGAATCACAACTGAGACGGGGTAAACATGTATTTATTGTTGACGTTGATCCGCAGCAGGAAGCCAGTCTGGAAAAGGTAGTTCAGGCTCATCCGGGATTGTTGCTAGCGGGTACTGGTAAAGCTTCTCCACGCTGGATTGTCATGGGGCAGCATAGCATCAAAAAATTTACTTCTGATACTTTCCCATAATATTTGCTGAAGGAGTAAGGTATTAATTAGATGGATGCTGTTATCCATCAAGGTGACTGTGTTATTAGCCGCGCCATGAACCTATCGATTCAGGTTAGAGCCCTTTCAATGTCGGCAAATGTGTTTGCACGCGCCGACATTTCAATTTTGATTCGCAATCGCTTTTCAATTTGTGTTGAGGAAAACAGACCGGTGATTGCATGCAAGCCATTGGGTAAGTCCTCACATACCAAAATATGCTGGCGGCCTGTCGATTTCATGGTTTCGACTATATCACCCACGCGTGCTGTTAAAATAACAGATAGTTGCAATGCTTCTAAATGAGCCAGCGGAGTCATAATATCGCGTGCCAGAATCTCCTCTCGTTTGCCGCCGTGTTCGTTTATGTATAGCAGTGGTTTTTCACCAAATATATCGTTGTAGGTTACCAGTCCAAGAAGCACTTCATCGTGTTCTGCAACGAATAGCAGCCGTACTGCGCAGGCTATCATTTTATTATTGATCTCAGTGATAATAGCGTCACCCGTAGTCGAAAACGGCCTGATATGATTGAAATCAGTCATCATCGAAAATGCGGGGTCATCGAGGGTGATATTTGCCGACTTACCGCGTCGGTTATGCGTAATCAGCGTTCCGGAAGATAATGATTTGTAGGGTAGATCTTGATATTCGTTGTTCATGCGTACCACCTCCTGAGTTAGGCCGGGCGGCATTTTTAAGACTGAACAGTTTTTAAGTTTTTAGTAAGAATCCTGTTGCCGAAAAAACGGGTATTCTGTCGCCTGGTAGCGAGCAGTATAACGCATAACATGCTACACCGAAAATCTCCTTAGACACCTTTTGAACCTGGGAAACGCAGTAGAGCGCGGAAAAGATGTGCACCAAAAGTAGGCGCTTTGAAGCGACCGATCGATTTAGATAGCGTAATGAAAAAAAAGCGGGCGGCGTTCCGCTGGTTACCTACATGGATGTAGGGTATGCAGATAATGCAGGAGCAATTACCTGTCACCTTATTGGAGATAAGCACTTTTTTCATATAGCCAGATGAATCAATCGATAGAAAAACCTGACTCAAAATGGCTTTCCCTCGACAATTGCGTCCTGCATTGCCTAAGGGCACCTACTGATGGCGCCTAAAAGCGCCTACTGTTGGTGTTTTACTACCGTACATCCTGTACATATCGCTACGATCGCCTAAAGCGCCTACTGTTGGTACCTAAGTCCGACAGACTCCTGGTGCAAAGCAGGGGATATTCGGATTATTTTAAAAAACGTGATTTTAGCGGGTTCGTGGGCACACGCCGTTATCGCCAAAAAAGAAAGCGATTTCGGCTTTGGCTGTGTCGGCTCCGTCAGATCCGTGCACTGCATTTTCATCCACTGTCTCTGCGAAATCAGCACGTATCGTTCCAGGCGCTGCATCTGCCGGGTTAGTGGCGCCCATGACTTGACGATTTTTGGCTATTGCGTCCTCGCCTTCGAGCACCTGTACAATCACCGGGCCGGAAGTCATGAATGAAATCAGGTCGCTATAAAATGGACGTTCTTTATGAACTGCGTAAAACTCACCCGCCCTCTCGGTACTCAGGTGTTCCATGCGAGCCGCGATAATTCGCAGACCGGCGTTTTCAAATCGACTGTATATTTCGCCAATTACATTCTTAGCGACAGCATCGGGTTTAATGATAGAAATCGTACGTTCTATAGCCATTATTTAGCTTCTCCAGGGGTAAATTAAAATCGCTGCGTATAGTAGCCGAAATGCGTGAAGCCGCCTACCTATAATACAAATCAATCTAAGTTTCGTTTTGAAGGTTTGTTGCTTTAATTCCTGATTTTACCAGGCAGTTTCAGGTAAACTTCCCCGATCCATTTTATGACATTGCGGCTATGAAAACCGATCAGAATAAACGCAAATATTTAAGCGAATACCAGGTGCCTGATTTCACTATTAAAAACACCAGGCTAGAGTTCGAATTAGACGAGCAACAAACTCGTGTGCGCAGCAATCTACGGATATCCAGACAGACAGGCGATAGCACGGCTGCACTGCGGCTTGATGGGGTAGGGCTTGAATTAATAAAGATAGAAATTGACGGAGTTGGATTATCTTCCGAACAATACGAAATTACTGATGAGCAGTTGGTAATATCTAATGTGCCGGATCGTTTTGAATTCTCCTGTGAAGTTGAAATTAATCCGCAAGCAAATACCCGACTCGAGGGTCTTTACCTGTCGTCAGGAAATTTTTGTACACAATGTGAGGCAGAGGGTTTTCGATATATCACCTATTACATCGACAGGCCCGATGTGATGTCCGTTTTCGAAACTAAAATAAGCGCCCCGAAAGATCGATTTCCAGTCATGCTATCAAATGGTAACAGGATTGATTCGGGTGAATCAGGCGATCAACATTGGGTTGAGTGGTCAGATCCATATCCGAAACCCAGCTATCTTTTTGCGCTGGTAGTCGGTGATCTAGCCCAGATCGACGGCGAATTCGAAACCGCATCCGGTAAAACAGTAGCCTTGCAATTTTTTACCGAACATCACAATCGGTATAAATGTGCTCATGCATTATTATCCCTGCAAAAGGCGATGAAATGGGATGAGGATACTTTTGGCCTTGAGTATGATCTGGATTTATACATGGTCGTCGCTGTTGATGACTTTAATATGGGAGCAATGGAAAATAAGGGATTGAATGTTTTCAACACAAAATACGTGTTGGCTAACCCACAAACCGCTACCGATAACGATTTCCTTGCCATAGAAGCCGTGATAGGGCACGAGTATTTCCATAACTGGACCGGCAACCGTGTCACCTGTCGTGACTGGTTCCAGTTGAGTTTGAAAGAAGGCTTAACCGTATTCAGGGATCAGGAGTTTAGTTCGGACATGGCATCGCGCTCGATTCAGCGCATCAATGATGTGCGCGTATTGCGTAACCATCAGTTCCCGGAAGATGCCGGTCCGATGTCACACCCAGTGCGACCAGCCTCTTACCAGGAAATCAATAATTTCTACACCGCTACTGTCTATAACAAGGGTGCCGAGGTGGTTCGCATGATTCATAGCCTGTTAGGGAAGGAGAATTTCCGCAAAGGCATGGATCTCTATTTTCAGCGACACGACGGTGAGGCTGTAACCACCGATGACTTCAGGCTAGCAATGCAGGATGCTTCTGGTATCGACCTTGACCGCTTCCAGTTGTGGTATCAGCAATCGGGAACACCGGAAGTTGAAATCCATCGACACTTCGATAGCGCTGAAAAAGTACTGCAACTGGAGATAACACAGTATCCTGGAGCTACTCTGGGTGAAGCCAACCAGCCGTTTCATATGCCAATGCGACTCTCCTTGTTTGATCAACAGGGCAAACCTGTCATGCTCGATGATGAAGGGAGTTTTGAGAAAACTATTGATATTAAAGAACAAAGTCATCGAATTGAATTTAAAGGTATCGATCACGAACTACTGGTTTCAGCTTTCCGTGGGTTTTCTGCACCGATCAAATTGACTAGCGATTTACGCCACGAGGAATTAGCGATTTTGATGTCCTGCGATACCGACCCATTTAATCGTTGGGAAGCAGGGCAGGAATTTGCGACGCGCGTCATGTTGGGCATGGTCAAGTCTGAAGATGGGCAGTCGTCGACCCAGCTACAGGGTTTACTGGATGCCTGTCGAATAATTCTCGGTGATAACAATATGGATTGCGCATTAATAGCCGAAATGATGATTTTGCCCAGCGAGAAATACCTCGGAGAAATGCTCGATTCAGTTGATGTGCATAAAATACGGCAGGTTCGGGAAGACGTCCGGCTTTCCATAGCCGAGGCATGCGAAGATCTGCTTCTCAGGCGTTACGAGGAATGCAGAGATCAGGACACATATCGAATAACACCTGAGGACGTGGGTAAACGCAGCCTGAAAAATATTTGCCTGGCGTTTTTGTTAAAACTAGATAAAAATAAATACTTCGACCTTTGCCAGCAACAGTTTAATAACGCTGACAATATGACCGACCAAATCGGATGTCTGTTACCGATTGTGCATTATCAAAATCAGGTACGAGAGCAGATAGTGCAGCGATATTATGAGCAATGGCAGGATACCGCGTTAGTTGTCGATAAGTGGTTTAGTGCCCAGGCAATGTCGTATGCCGAGGGCTCACTGGAAACCATAAAAGCATTGTTCGAACACGAAGCTTATTCATTGCAAAACCCGAATCGCGCCAGATCTCTACTCGGCCCGTTAATCGCTAATTCGAGTGCCTTCCACCAGCCCAGTGGCGCCGGTTACCAGTTTGTCGCTGACAAGATTATGCAACTCGATGCGATCAATCCGCAGGTTGCGGCAAGAATGGCAAATGCGTTTTTACACTGGAGGAAGCTGGTGCCGAAACAGGCCGAATTAATGAAGCAGCAAATCGAAAGGATGGTGTCGAGCGCAAACCTGTCTAATGACCTGAACGAATTAATGACTACGAGTTTGGCCGACAGCCCCGCCTGACAGTCATGGTCGCCCATATCGATCTGATTATCCCAGGATTATTTGATATACCGGTAGATGAGCTGGATGCCGCTTCGCTCAAACTGGATTTTCCAGCCCTCAACCAATTTTTACGTTTGGGCCGACCCTGTTTAAATCAGGCATTTGATCTGGAATCGATACTGATTCAAAGCATGGACTGGTCGGGGTTGAAAACACTGCCATTTGCGCAGGCCTTTGCTAAAGCGGAAACGCTGGATAGTGAAAATAACTTGCTCTTCAAAGCGATCCATTTAAAAGCAGATATGTACAATGCGATTGTTGTTCCAATCGGGAATAGTCGTGATAGTGATAATGAAATAAGTTTAATAATCAATGATTTAAAGGACCTATTTAAAATAGATTGTGATATAGAAAAAATTCAAAATAACCTCTACCTAATGCATTTAAAGCAATGTAAGCCCGCGCAACATTACCCACATTACCTGTCGGTGATTGGCAGGAAGGCAGACCCTTTCATTGAGCAGTCTAAACAGGCGCTACCCTGGTACAAATTGATGAACGAGATGCAAATGTTTATGCATCAACACGACATTAATCGCAAAAGGCTTGAATCCGATCTACTGCCAATCAACAGCCTCTGGTTCTGGGGCGCTGGAAATATAAGCACACTAAACCAAAAACCAGTTCACTGGTATTGCGATGACGAGCTTTTGATGCAATTTGCCGAGGTCGTCGGAATAAACTGCTCGAAGCTGGACGAAGTTAAACAGACTGGTATTAGTTTTGATAGCATCGTCGTCGACCTGGCTCTGCTTGAAGCCTTAAAATCTCCAGGTGAAATCAGTTTGCGTGACATATTAATCGATCTGGAAACTCGGTTATTCAGACCTCTGCTTGAATCGGTCAAGCTAAATAAGGCTGAATTAAGGCTAAGAGCCGGTTCTACAAATGATTGGTTTCTCAATCGCTACTCCACCTGGAAGTGGTGGAAAAAATCGAAATCTCTGCTTGATGTTATCGGGCATTAGTCCGACAGACTCCCAGTGAGTGGCGTTAATTCAAAACAGTTAATTATACGTTCCGTTCCAGATGAAGCGTTAAATCCGGATATGGACGCAGTATTCAGGCGAATTTTCGCGGCACGTGGCGTTATATCGATGGATGAAACCAGTTATCAACTGAGCAAATTACCTGGAATCGACGCAATAAAAAACCTGGAAGCAGCAGCAAAGGTGCTCGTCAAACATATCGATCAAGAAGGCGAATTGTTGATTTTCGGCGACTATGACGCTGATGGCGCCACCAGTACGGCTTTGTGTGTGCGTGCGCTGTTTTTGTTAGGTTATAAAAATGTCAGTTATTTGATGCCTGACCGATTTGTCGACGGTTACGGGTTGTCGGAATCAGTAGCGCATCGTATCGCGAAGCAGAATCCGGATTGTGTGATAACTGTCGATAATGGCATTGCGAGTATCAAGGGCATTGATTTTCTACGTCAAAAAGACATCGATGTGATAGTTACCGATCATCATTTGCCTGCTGACAAGCTACCCAATGCCAGCGTTATCGTTGATCAAAATGCCTGGCCCGATGAAAAGCAGGGGAATAATCTGGCCGGTGTTGGTATCGCTTTTTATTTAATGCTGGCCTTGCGGAAGGCACTCAGAGAAAGTGAGTGGTTTAATGATGATAGACCCGAACCAAATTTGGCTAGCTGTCTCGATCTGGTCGCATTAGGCACGCTGGCGGATCTGGTGCCACTCGACTACAGCAATCGGGTTCTGATCAATGAAGGCTTGAAGCGAATTCGTGCGGGGGCCTGCTGCAGCGGTATCAAGGCCTTAATCGAGATATCAGATAAAAATCTGCAAAACCTTAGCAGCACCGATATCAGCTTTGCTATCGCGCCGAAAATTAATGCTGCGGGTCGACTCGACGATATGACCGTCGGGGTGCAATGCTTGTTGGCTGATGATCAACATACTGCGCTGGAATTGGCGCGCGTTTTATACGAAATCAATAGCCAACGCAGAAATATCCAGCAGGAAATGTCAGATCAGGCGATACAGCAAATGCAAAAACTGTATCAGCAGACGTTTGACATCGAACCTGGCATCGTACTTTACCAACATGACTGGCATGAAGGCGTAGTAGGAATAGTCGCGGCTAAAATTCGCGAAAAATATAACCGGCCCAGTATTGTCTTCGCGATGGCGGAGGACGGATTATTGAAGGGCTCGGGCAGGTCGATCCCCGGTATTCACCTGAGAGATATTCTCGACATTGTCGATAAGCGACTACCGGGTATGATTATCAAATTTGGTGGTCACGCGATGGCAGCAGGGCTTAGCATTGAAGCATTAGCGCTAGACCGGTTCGAGCAGGCTTTTAAACAGGCTGTCACTGATACGGTTGATCCGGCGGTTTTCAGGCTTGAAATAGAGTGTGATGGATCGCTTGAAGCGTCCTATTTTAATTTACCATTCGCCGAGGAATTACAAAACCTGAGCCCCTGGGGGCAACGATTTCCGGCACCGAGTTTTGTGGGTGAGTTTGGCGTTTACAGCCGACGAGTATTATCTCAGAAGCATTTGAAGCTGCAATTAAAATTACCTCACGAAACCGATTCAGGCAACCAGCCGATAGAGGCGATCGCTTTTTTTCAGCCGGACGAGGTGCTTAATTCAACCCACCAAAAGATTCACATTCACTACGAATTAAACATCAATATATATCGCCAACGGAAATCATTGCAGCTACTGATTCATGATATTCTGTGACACTGCTAGCCCATAAATCTTATACAGGGGAAACGCTGTTTTGAGCAAAAAATCAGCCGCATCGATTCGTTCGTTCTCAACCGTTGAACAGGTTATCGAAGAGCTAAAACCAGGGTATCCGATCTATTGTCTGCGTCCGGCTGAAATCCAGCGGCAGGCACGCTATTTTCTCGAGAATTTTCCCGGTCGCGTTCTGTACGCGGTTAAGTGTAACCCTCATTTGGCCGTGCTGCGGGCGTTGTACGAGGCCGGCATACGACATTTCGATACGGCCTCGTTAACCGAAATTGCCGACGTACGCGAACATTTCCCACAGGCTGACTGCTATTTTATGCATCCGGTGAAAATGCGCAGCTCAATACAGACCGCGCACAAGGTTTATAGTGTAGATCACTATGTGATCGACCATATTAAGGAACTGGAAAAAATTCTCGAAACCACTGGAAGTGGTGATGGGCGCGTGGTTCTGGTTCGCATAATCACACCGGTACATGACGCTCAGTATCAGCTTTCGGACAAATTCGGTATCTCTGCAGAGGAGGCTCCAGAGTTACTACGCCAGGTACACGACGCCGACTTTCAGACCGGCGTTGCATTTCATGTCGGATCACAATGCCGCAACCCTCAGGCCTTTAGCGACGGAGTCAAGACCGC
Source organism: uncultured Gammaproteobacteria bacterium (assembly GCA_964196115.1). GTDB lineage: Bacteria > Pseudomonadota > Gammaproteobacteria. The sequence continues at coordinate 21,237 of CAXMRQ010000006.1, read as the reverse complement.
ACTCGATGTGATTCAAAAGGCGGCTGTACCGGTACATTATCTCGATGTCGGGGGAGGTTTTCCGGCGTTTTATGAGGACGATCAACCGCCACCACTGGAAGAGTATTTCGATGCCATCCATAAAGCTTTTGAGCAAAACGCATTACGTCGTGACTGTGTGTTGATGTGTGAGCCAGGTCGCGCAATGGTTGCCAGTGGCTGCTCGTTGCTAGTGCAGATTCAACTGCGCAAGGACGATAAGTTGTATATTAATGATGGTATTTACCAGAGCCTGTCGGAAGCGCTGCTGGGGAAAATTAAATTCCCCGCCAGATTGATCAATCCGGACCGAAAACTATCGACCAGGACTCAGGATTTCAAAATATTGGGCCCAACCTGTGACACCGTTGACGTATTACCCGAGCCCTTTAACCTGCCGGATGATGCCGACGAGGGTGACTGGATCGAGATTGGTCAGGCTGGTGCTTATACTAATGCTGCGGCAACTAGATTCAACGGGTTTTTTCCAGAGACATTCGTTACAGTCGACGCGCCTCCGTTGCTACCAGACAGGCCACTGAATCTGTATTGAGATAACAGATTCAGTAGTGGATAGGAGTCTGTCGGACTTAGGATAAATCTACTGCGGAAAAGCCATTTTGGCCAGATTTTCCTATCCATTTCGTTAAAGTATGAATGACTATTCGCCTCAATCGATAGAAAAATCTGACTCAAAATGACTTTCCCTCGACAATTGCGTCCTGCATTGTTCTACTACCGTACATCCTGTACATATCGCTACAATTACCTAAGTTCGACAGACTCCCAGACAAAATTATTTTTCAGCTATAGCTTTTTCGATGGCCTCGACGAGTTCTTCATCGAGTTTCGGTAATTTAACAACATCCTTTTTATCTTCGCTAAGCGATTTAATTTTCTTGTTTTGCTTTTTAGCGATTACGTGTAATTCTTTAAGTTGATCGATAAGCGGCGCAGCTTGTTCAATCAGGGTTTTACGTTGTTCAACCTCGGCTTCGAGTTTGGTTTTTTCCTTACGGGTCGCAAGTAACTTAGATTCGGTTTGCGTACGTAATTTAGACTCGTCCAGTTTTTGCTTTTTCAAAGTCTTAAGCTTTTTAACCACATTTTCGGGCGTGTCGGCCAATGCTTTGGAAATAGCTTTAAGTTTGTTTTGCTTGTCTGCGACATCGGCACGTGCTTTTTTCAGAGCCTCGGCATTTTCCAAACGACCTGCGGCCAGTTGTCTCTCGGCTGTTTCGCGAGCCTTAACATCAGCGGCGATCTGTACTTCTGCATCCTGGCGTGCCTGCTCACTAACGGCTACCAGCGCCTTCATCTCGGCGATTTCCCTTTCAGTCGTTTCTCGAGTTTTAATGACAGTGATATCGGCTTCTTTGGCTTGCTTGATGGCCTTGTTCATGGCGGATTTTAGTTCATCGGTACTACATTCAGCATCCAGTCCCAGCGCAGAGGTCGCTGCACCCATTAAAATCTGTTTGCTAATTGCAAGGTCTTTCCACACTTGCAGCTGAATATCAATATCTGTTTGGCTCACTAATTTACCTCGTTTTAAAAAATTTGTAGTCTGAAAAATTGGCGGCACATCCTACCATAAATATTTATTAAATACTCTAGTCCTGAAGAAATTTTATGCACGCGTATAGTTATCAATAATGAATAAAGAAACACGAAAATGAATCAAACTAGATGTTATGTAGAATTTGCTGCTGATAGCCTCTAAGGTATAGTCGCATAACTACATTACAAGGCATAAAACATCAGGTAAAATCGCATTTTTTTTAAGTTGGCGGTTATATTGGAAACTAATCAGATTACCCTGCAAATTGACGACCTGGAATCGCGTATTGATTTGCTTCGGGGGTATCTTTGACTATGAAGAAAAGAAAGAAAAGCTGGAAGAAGTTTTACTCGAACTGGAAAACCCTGATATCTGGAACGAGCCCGAAAAAGCCCAACAGTTAGGAAAGGAAAAATCGACCCTCGAGGCCGTAGTAGCTGGCCTGGATCAAAGCAGTAACGCGATTCAGGACGCCAGAGAATTACTCGAGTTAGCCGTCGTCGAAGACGATGCCTCGACCGTCGATGAAATAGTCACCGATTTAGGCAAAATCGAAACCACCATAGCCGACCTCGAATTCAGGCGCATGTTCTCCGGTGAAATGGACGAATGTAATGCCTTCCTCGATATTCAATCCGGTTCGGGCGGAACCGAGGCACAGGACTGGGCCAATATGATCCTGCGCATGTATTTACGCTGGGGAGAAGCGAAGGGCTTCAAGACTGAGTTGATCGAGGTCTCGGATGGTGACGTAGCAGGTATCAAGAGTGCAACGATTCGCTTCGAGGGACCCTATGCTTACGGATGGCTGCGTACCGAAACCGGGGTTCACAGGCTGGTGCGCAAATCGCCTTTCGATTCGGGAAATCGTCGACATACTTCGTTTGCAGCCGCTTTCGTATCGCCCGAGGTGGACGATGATATCGATATTGAAATCGATCCGTCCGATTTACGTATAGATGTTTACCGAGCCAGTGGCGCTGGCGGGCAGCATGTTAACAGGACTGAATCAGCGGTTCGAATCACGCATTTGCCCACCAATGCCGTGGTGCAATGCCAGAATGACCGGTCGCAGCACAAAAACAAGGCCACTGCGATGAAACAACTAAAGGCCAAATTATACGAACTTGAGGTTCAGACGCGCAACGCAAAAGCGCAAAACGTGGAGGATTCCAAGTCCGATATCGGCTGGGGAAGTCAGATCCGGTCGTATGTACTGGATCAGTCGCGCATTAAAGATTTACGCACCGGGGTTGAAACCGGTAATACCCAGGCTGTGCTGGATGGCGCACTGGATCAATTTATAGTAGCGAGCCTGAAGAGCGGGCAATAGGTACAGGTAAAACCAAAATGAGTGAATTATCAGACGGCAATAATGGCGGCGAACTGACAGCGGAAGACGAAAATCGTTATATCGCGCAACGCAGAGACAAACTATCGCAACTAAGGCAGCAGGGGCAGGCCTATCCGAATCAATTTAAACGAAACGATTTTGCCCAAGACTTACAGGACGAACATGGCGAGTTATCCCGTGAAGCACTTGAAGACAAATCCATCGGTGTTTCACTGGCAGGAAGAATGATGTTAAAGCGTGGCCAGGGCAAGACAACCTTTGCTCAGCTTCAGGATATGAGCGGTAGGATACAGATTTTTGTGCAGCTCAATGCCGTCGGAGAAAATGACTACGAAGCATTCAAGCATAGCGATATCGGAGATATTTATGGCGTGTGTGGTCTTTTATTTCGGACTAATAGCGGTGAACTAACGATAAAAGTTAAATCTCTGGAATTGTTAACCAAATCACTTCGACCACTGCCGGAGAAGTTTCACGGTCTCACCGATCAGGAGCAAAAATATCGCCAACGCTATATCGATCTGATTATGAATGAGGAATCACGTCGGGTTTTTACGGTTCGAAGCCAGACGATTATTTTCATTCGCCAGTATCTGACCGATGCGGGTTTTATCGAAGTCGAAACACCGATGATGCAGGTAATCCCGGGTGGCGCTGCTGCGAGACCATTTATCACTCATCATAATGCGCTCGATATGGATCTATATTTGCGCGTTGCTCCGGAGCTTTATCTAAAGCGGCTGGTGGTTGGCGGTATCGAACAGGTGTTTGAAATAAACCGTAATTTTCGTAACGAGGGCCTGTCTACCCGTCACAACCCGGAATTTACCATGCTCGAATTTTATCAGGCCTACGCCGACTACAACGTGTTCATGGATTTAACAGAGGATATGCTGCGCCGACTGGCTAAGTCGGTCGTCGGCGATACCACCCTGAATTACCAGGGCGAGGTTTTTGACTTACAACAACCATTCCAGCGTATGACTGTTGTCGAGTCGATTTTAAAGTTTAATCCCGAGCTTGATGCAGCCAGCCTCGACAATCTCGACGATTGCCGGGAAATAGCAAAAAAACTGGGGATCGGGATCGAATCTAGCTGGGGAACCGGGAAGCTACAAATAGAGATTTTTGAAAAAACGGTAGAGCATCAATTAATGCAGCCGACCTTTATTACCGCTTATCCAACAGAAGTTTCACCCCTGTCGAGACGTAATGATGATAATCCGTTAATCACCGATCGATTTGAGTTTTTCGTTGGTGGTCGGGAACTGGCGAACGGGTTTTCCGAGCTTAACGATCCCGAAGATCAGGCCAAACGCTTTCAAAAACAGGTCGAAGATAAAGAATCCGGCGACGACGAAGCCATGCATTATGATGCCGACTATATTCGCGCTCTGGAATACGGTTTACCGCCTGCGGCAGGCGAGGGAATCGGTATCGATCGCCTGGTGATGTTATTGACTGATTCGCCCAGTATCCGCGATGTTATTTTGTTCCCACATATGCGGCCGGAGTAATTTTTTAGCCCGGAAATTTCATAAATCTGCACGAAGATCGCGCATGATTCATGAATTTTCCAGGCTAGACTAATTTACGGGCTTTGCTGTGGTAAAACCCAGGCTTTCCCAGTTCTGCATGCCGCCACGATACCACTTTAGCTTGTGCGCCGGGTATCCAAAATCGAGCAGGTTTTTAATGTTATTTGGCGTCTGACCACACCACATGCCGTTGCAAAACATGACTAAAGTTTTGGCCTGACTAAAATCCCAAAGCCCACCCAGATTATTTGCATTCAGTCGCTCCTGTAAAATTTCACCGATGGATATCGGATCAGCCCCCTGAGCTGGATTGAGTTTCTTCCAGGGAATATTGATAGCGCCGGGAATAGTTCCCTTTGCTACCCAGTCAGGCGTACGGGAATCGATTACCAGAATAGAATCGTCGCCTTCGCTGATCAGTTTTAAATAGTTGAGTACTTCGAGTTCAGCGATAGTCTCGACGCCCGGTGCGAGAGAAGAGGGTTGAATACAAAATGGTGGGCATTGGCGTGAAGTTTTGGCGAAAGCGGGATTAATCGTGTTTTTCTGATTCTGGTTACGCATTATGTTGACGCTTTGATTACCATGTTTAACAGTGACACTTTCAAGTTCCGGGGTAATGTTGACAACAGCAGCCTGGGACGTAATGCTAAAAGTGAGTGTCAGCAGGGAAAATCCGGTAATCATTATTTTAATTGGGTGCATGGTATTTCATTCCTCTAGTCGAGTGCTGTGGATCATAAAACTCAATTTGGTCATATTATAGAACTCTAACAATGTGATATTGAGTTTTTAGTCACAATCCGGTTTTTATTTTATCTTCTTTAAGTATTCGTCCGAATATTCTCGGTTTTTTTCTGATGCGGTATTGCCAGGAGCCGTGTAAACCGTTTGTTGTGAACAGGTTGGTGGCAGGATATCGGCGTTTACCTCAGCAAGCAAGACTCAGCGCAAATAAGCAGAATGTAATAAGCGGGATGACATTGGTATTTTTTCAAAATTCACAACGTGAACTCGAACGAAGCAAGAAAATTACTCGGGCATGATTAGAGTTTTTAGATCGATCGTATGCAATACCGTCTGATGTTCAAAGTAAACTCTGAAACTTCCGTAAACCCATTCGCTAATTGGTGGCTCGCCGATAGGTCCATAACGTTGATCGGGTTCACCGAATTCTTCTAAAACCGCATCCATGTTAATACCACGCCTGGGCATTACCTGTTCCGTGTCGGATGGCATGTGGCCGGGTATGGTTAAACTAGTGGCGCCGGCCGAAGGCAGGATTAAGGCATAGGCCAGCGCGATAATATATTTTCCGTTACGCATTTTTTATTTCTCCTGATGTGTTGCATCAAGTCGATCTTTGACAGGGTAACTATGTCTAGGAGCCCGTCGGACTTAGGATAAATCTACTGTGGAAAACCCATTTTGGCCAGATTTTCCTATCCATTTCGTTAAATATGAATGACTATTCGCCTCAATCGATAGAAAAATCTGACTCAAAATATCTTTCCCTCGACAATTGCTCCTGCATTGTTCTACTACCGTACATCCTGTACATATCGCTACGATTACCTAAGTCCGACAGACTCCTTGGCTTCTTTAATAACTATAGCACGGCTATCTGCTCTGGCAAGAGAGACCTGCTGCGGTTTATGTCACCAAAATAATTCAATTGGTGGTGACCCGGCGGCTTTCATGGTTTAATCCGCGGCATGAATTTACCGCTGGAACTGTTTATTGGTCTACGTTACACACGGGCCAAACGACGCAATCACTTTATCTCTTTTATTTCACTGATCTCAATGCTTGGAATAGCATTGGGAGTGATGGCATTGATTGTTGTTTTATCCGTTATGAACGGCTTCGAAAAAGAGCTTCGAAGTCGAATATTGGGCATGGTATCTCACGTCACGGTAACCAGCTTCGATAGCCAGCTAAAAGACTGGCAGTTACTCAGGGATCGAGTCATATCCCACGAATCAGTGATCGGTGGCGCGCCTTATGTTGAAGCTGAAGCCATGCTGGCCAATCTGTCGTCAGTGAGTGGCTCGATAATACGCGGCGTCGACCCGGAGTTCGAAAACCAGGTGTCAGAGATCCACGAGAATATGAAGTTCGGCAAATTATCCGATCTTAAAGCAGGTGAGTATGGAATTATTCTCGGCACGGGTCTTGCCAATTCGCTCGACGTGGTTCCGGGTGATCGGGTGACGATGATAACCCCACAGTCCACCGCCTCACCAGTAGGCTTTTTGCCCCGCCTGAGACGTTTTAAGATAGTCGGGTTATTCGAAATCGGAGTCTACGAATACGACCGTAGCACCGCCATTATTCATAACGTCGACGCCAGTCGTCTATTTCGCCTGGACGGGAATGTCAGCGGATTAAGATTAAAGCTTAAAGATATGGATGAGGCGCCCTTAATACGCAACGAGTTACGTGACCTGGCCGGACTAGAGTACTGGGTATCTGACTGGACGTTAAGACACAGTAATTACTTTAAAGCGGTACAAACAGAAAAAACCGTGATGTTTATTATCCTGTCATTAATCATCGCAGTGGCGGCTTTTAATATAGTTTCGACGCTGGTAATGGTGGTCACTGACAAACAGTCCGATATAGCCATACTAAGAACGATAGGTGTTTCACCGACCTCGATAATGTGGGTGTTTATGGTACAGGGTACCCTGATCGGTGCAGTTGGAACCATTCTGGGTCTGGGCTTAGGTGTGCTGATTGCTTCATATATCGATGTCATTATTCCAGCGCTGGAGCAATTTTTTCAAACCCAGTTTTTACCTACAGGGGTTTATCCGATAACCGAGTTACCCTCGGACATGCGCCAGTCCGACGTGATTAAAATATCCCTGTTATCCTTTTGTATTTCAGTGGTAGCGACACTTTACCCCGCTTTACGGGCGTCGAAAACCAGACCTGCGGAAGCTTTGAGTTATGAGTGAAGCGGGCCAGGATATGTCAGCCCCGGTAGTCAAAGCTCCTCTAATCGAAGCTCCTGTAATCGAAGCCACTGGTATTAAAAGAACCTTTCGCCAGGGCAAACTCGATGTATCTGTTCTTCGGGGCATAGATATCAGCATTGGCATCGGAGAGACTCACGCAATCGTAGGTGCTTCGGGGGCGGGTAAAAGTACCTTAATGCATTTATTAGGCGGTCTCGATCACACAGACGAAGGCGAAATTAAAGTTTCCGGGCAGTCGATTATCGGCCTGTCAGAAAAACGCCTCGGCGACCTGCGCAATCGGCATCTTGGTTTTATATATCAATTTCACCACCTGTTGCCAGAATTCACTGCGCAGGAAAATATCGCAATGCCGCTACTAGTACGTCGTCAAAACAAGCAATTGGCTCTAACCACTGCCTTCGATTGGTTGGGACGGGTAGGGCTCGAAAATCGAGCCGACCATAACCCCGGTGAACTCTCAGGTGGAGAACGTCAACGAGTCGCGCTAGCCCGTGCACTAGTCACCAAACCCGACTGCCTGCTCGCCGATGAACCGACCGGTAATCTCGATACAAAAACAGCAGGGCAAATGCTCGAATTAATGATGGAGCTAAATCAACAGATCAAAACTTCTTTGGTTATAGTCACGCATGACTTGAATATTGCCGCCAAGATGCACCATCAATGGCGCATGGTCGATGGGCTGCTGAGTCTTGAGACTCAGGAGTTTATGATTTAGTAAGGATTTATTCATAAATCTGGTGAACTGAAATCAGTCTGTGAATTTAGCCTAAGCGGACGTTCCAATTTAGTCTCTTAATGCCTGCTATCGACCCAATGCAGACATAATGGTTGAGCAATCTGCATCAGATTTGGATGAAAAAACGCCGCATTGACAGCATCGATGTGGTCCCCAATATGGCACCAAATGCGGGCGGCACGAGGCGTCCACAGTATCAAGAATGAAACTCATTGGCACCCTTGAAAATTTAAATTAACATGCAATCGAAATTTGGCAATCGGGTTTTCGGAGGGTAGGAGATATGGTTGAAGAGGTGTCGGCCCATTATGGCAGCGGTGGCGACTTGGCTGAGAAGATCGCGGAGGGTCTGCGAAATGCAGGCAAAGACCTCAACGAACTGAAGGCGATTGATCTGTCAGCTGTCGATGAGTTTCATTTCCGTGGCCGGAAGGCGACCCTGCAATTGGCTGAGGAAATGAAGTTAAGCGAGGACGCCTGTGTACTGGACATCGGCAGCGGCCTGGGAGGACCGGCGCGAACTCTCGCCGAGGAATATGGTTGCAATGTAATCGGCCTCGATCTGACGCAGGCATTTTGCGAAGTTGCGGGCATTTTGTCGGGCTGGGTGAATCTCGCTGAGTGGACGGAGTTCCAACAAGGCGACGCGACAAACCTGCCTTTTGCAGAGAATCAGTTCGATGCTGCAATGACCATTCACGTATCGATGAACATAGCCGCTAAAGACAAGATGTACGAACAGGCTCGACGAGTTCTGAAGCCGGGTGGAATATTTGCGCTGTATGACATCCTTCAAGGTGAAGGTGGCGAAGCATTGTTTCCGGCACCCTGGGCGCGAGAATCCTCAATTAGTCATTTGGTTACACCCGACGAAACGAAAAAACTCCTCTCTGATGCCGGATTCAGGATTTTGGACATTCACGATTCTACGGACGAGAGCCTGGACTGGCTTGAAACAAGAACAGCAGCCAAGACTCAGGAGAAGCCGGGTCTCGTCACGACTGGGATTCTGTTTGGTGACGATTTTCCTGAAATGATACGTAACCAGATTCGCGGACTGAAAGAACGGAGAATCCGGACTGTCAGCTATATTTGCGAGGCCTAGCAGCAGAATTATAAGGTTTTTGACCCGATAACATATTATCGTTTCATAGTTGAGCGTCTGAAAGTGGCCGTTCTCGGAAACCTAGGATGCACTTGCGAGCGTCCGTTATCAGGTGAATCACTGCCAAATTAGTCGAAGTTTACGATTTGCAAGACCAGATAACTCTTAACCGAAGTGCCATTTTTGAACAGGTACTATTTTTGGGCGCAATTTGGCGGTTTCTACTAAACGGTTTATTTTTGGGCACTCTGCCTCCAACCATTCAGTCGGCATCCACTGAGCTAGCATCCATACGTAAATATCCAAGACTGTAAATGAATCACCAAACGTGTACGGTCCCTCGCCAAGCGAGTCCTCAAAGATTCGATATTGCTTTTCAACATATCGTTCAGCGGCTATTTTAGCCGCCTCAGCGCAGTCTTCTGAATCGACATAGTCTTGAGGGTTGATCTTTCTTAGCTCACCTTCGTAAACATTTACTGCAAAGAAAAAGAGCCATCTATCGTGTTGCGCACGTTCGCTGCTCCCCGGCGGAGGTGCAAGGTTTGAACCTGGATGTGAATCAGCGATATGGAGCAGAATTGCTGCGCCTTCTGTCATCACACTACCATCAGGTAATTCAAGCGATGGGACTTGTCTTGTCGGATTAATGAGTCCGTACTCCTCGCTATGCTGCTCACCTGCACGTATGTTGATAGGGATGATTTCATACTCAGCACCAACTTCTTTTAATGCCGCTTCACTTGCAAGAGAACCTGTTAGTTTCCAACCGTATAATTTATACATGGACCCCCCAATCTAAATATTATCCTTCCAACCTCATCACATAATATTAACGTATCAGGTGGCATTCTGACACAGCTCATAATTTTTGATTGGGAAACTAGCGAATAGTTATGAGTGTCTCCTATTGGCCGTAGGTCCGCCGCTGGCCAATTCGTTTTGAGCGGCAGCTTTGGAGGAAACAGGCGATCAGAATCAGATTTTCAGAGGCGAGAAACGACCGAAGTAGCCAATTAACACTGGCCTGGTTCAGTAAAGTCCTACGATGAAACAACAAACTAATGAGACAGGATAAACATAGACATTTCGGTATTTGAGTTTTATTCTTATATGTCAATTTAACGGAGAAATAGCTTTGTATAAAACCATTCTAATTCCAGTCGATATGGCACATGTGGCCAAGGTCAATGCCATTATTGACAGCGCTTTTTTGCACGGCGGCAGTAACTCGAAGATTATTCTCCTTAACGTGGTGGAAGAAATCCCAAGTTGGGCTGCCGTTGAACTGCCAAGTGGCATCGTTGATAAATCTGTGCAGTCATCTTTGGCGGAATTGCAGGCTCTTGCAGAATCCACCGATACCGAAATGGATGTTGAAGTCCGAATTGGTCACCCTTACAAAACGATTCTTAAAGTTGCGGAGGAAAAGAGTGTTGATCTGATAATCGTCGCTTCGCATCAACCAGGCCTCCAGGAATATTTTCTTGGTTCAACAGCGGCAAAGGTCGTGCGCCACGCTATGTGTTCAGTTCTAGTAGTCCGTTAATCAATAATAAATCGAGTGTCTCGTCAGAGGCGCTCGATATTGGATCTCACCTTTATGCATAGACAGCAAACCTGAACAGAGAAACTCATACGACCAAACTAACGCAGGCTTTTGTGATAAAGACCCTGGACCTTCCCAGACTGAGTGACCGTTCCTGGCCGTAAGCACTAGTTCCCGGTAATACGGCGAATGACTGCTAACCGGGAATTGCCTGCCCTGAAAGGATTATCTGATTAATGTATTATCTCTGACCTCTTCCAGCTTTTCTTCGAGCTTATCAATTTGGCTGCGAAAAAATTCAGCTCTTGGCGAGAGCGGGTCATCAAAGTTTAGCTTTTCAAGACCTTCGATCAGTTCCTTGATCATTCTTACGATCTTAATTTCTTCGACCGTCAGATTAAAATTTCTTAAATTATCACTCATTACGGCGAGATCATTTGTCTGCTACAAGAATTGAAATCTTATCCTTACAACATAGAACTTACAATGGCCGCTCTTGGCCGACTTCTGCCTTTGGAACTAGGCATTTGAAGGTCTGCTAACCGGAAGCCGGCATTAAATTATTGATGGTGAAAGGCGGCTCTCGACCCATAACAGGCACTCGAGCGACAGTCTAAATAGATAATGAGAGTAAAGATTAGGTGAGATACGATCACACCGAAATTGCCTTGCCGGAATGGATTGATCCCAGGCAGATTTTTGTCGGCGACCGTTCCGGTCTGCCAACCATTAGGTCTACGGGAAATGATCAGTGTAGTACCGATCATGTCGGCGGCGCTGATTGAACTGGTTCTGCAGCAAATCATAACGGATTCAGGTAAAGTTGAAAGCTCATAACCCGCAAGGAGAGAAAGTCATGCAAAAATATCCACCGGTTAAAGACCGGCGTGACATTGGCGAGGTAGTTTTCCCGATCGAGAAATTGATCGCGTCACGTGAAATCAGCTCCTGTTGTGTCGGAGCTGAAGCCGCATTGGAAACTAATTCAAAATTAATCACCGTACGCACCAGCCGCGTGCGCGACTGGCTCAAAGGCCTATGCTTCCGCGGAATCTAGCTTTTCTCGCCTGATGACCCTACGCTCTCCAGAGGTTGCATCTGCGTGCATGCTCTCCTAGCCTAACCTGAGGTCATCAGAATATTTCGTACACATTTGGATGACGGGAGATAATAAAAGATACCTTTCGCCGCAACTTATCTCCCAAAGATCGGGGGCCGTTACTGGCCGAGGCCGTTCTCGGAATCACAAGAAACGCTAACGAGTGTCTGTTATTGGGAAAGCCAGCCTTCAATTTTCTTATATTAACAGCCGAGATCGGCCCCAAATGGATATTAAACCGTATTTCCATATACTGATATCTGGTGTCTCCGATGAAAACACCAGGATGATCGTATGCGAATACACTCTCTAAACGTATCAAAGCCTAAAACCATAGTTTATAAAGGAGAAGAGGTATTTACCGGAATTTATAAGGTTCCCACTACCGAACCACGAATGGTTCGGATACTTAATATTGATGGCGACCAGCAAGCTGATTTGACAGTGCATGGTGGTGTGGACAAAGCGGTGTACGCATTTCCGGTTGAACATTATTCGTACTATCAGGAAGAGCTGAAACAGGATTCTTACGAACCGGGACAATTCGGTGAAAATCTGACGACCGAGGGAATGCTTGAATCAAATGCCCATATCGGTGATCGCTACCGGGTAGGAGAAGTTGTATTTGAAGTATCCCAACCACGATCCCCTTGTTATAAATTCGCGATAAAAATGGGGACTGCCGAAGCACTATCGCTATGTATCAATAGCGCAAAAACCGGATTCTATTTTCGCGTGTTGAACGAAGGTCTCATTCAATCGGGAGACCTTATAGAAGTCGACTATGCGAACGCTAACGCTCCTACCGTCGAGGAGGTACACAGGTTGTATTACCTCGATAAAAAGAATATTGATGCTTTGAAAAAGGCGGCAAGTTGCGACAGCCTAGCCAAGGTCTGGAGAAATGAGTTTAAAAACAGAATCTACAAACTTTCGGCTAAGGCTGGGCGGTAAACGGAGATAAAGGTTTAAAAATTATGACACCTGATATATCTGGCAAAAGCGACCAAGGAAATACCACGCTTGAGCGATTGCGTGCAAGAGTGCTTGGCGGAGATTATGTACTACTCGACTCTTTGACAGATGATGAACTAGAAGCAATCCAAAGTATGCTGTTCAATGACGAGGCAGAAATCGTCAACTCAGCTTGCAAACCATTTCTGATAGCGAAACTCGATAAGTTCATTATTGCCCCTTGACCAGCGTCCGCTGTTGGCCGAGGCTGTGTAAAAACTCGAAAAAATAGGATTAACTAAAAAATATTTCCCACTGGCAGTAAAAAATCATACCGATTTTAGTATTAATTACCCACTTTGTAGTCGAAATTGGACAGTATTAGGATAATATTCACCACAAAATTATTTGGAAAATAGTTTTCACACGGCCTCGGTCGCTTTATGCCTTTAAAGTTTGATAATTCAATGTCAGCTAACCGGCATAAATCACTCTACAAACGACCGACAGTCACCTCCGGTGATATTGCCGAGCATTTGATCGTTTGTTTAAAAGTCCGGTGAATATTTCAATCCACAACAAGCTCATGTATGGCTGGAATCAAGCCTGTTCTTCATCCTTCGTATTCGGCGTCGGCGAATCTTGATTCGTGTCCAGAGGTGATAACGCCACAGAAACTGCATTACAAAATAAGAAAAAATAGCGGCTACCAGGCCAACTACTACACAACCCAGCAGGAACGGCTGCCAGATTTCTAGCAGTTCTGTTAATAACCAGTCAAAACTTAATTCGAAATTAAACTGGCCGATGTGGGTATCTAAAATAGCGGCACCTATGCGATAACAAAAGTAAAAAATTGGCACCATGGTGAGCGGGTTACTAATCCACACCAAAGTCACCGCAACCAGAATATTGAAGTGCAGTATGATTGCAGCAACCGCGGCCAGTAACATTTGGAAAGGCACAGGTATAAATGAGAAAAACACGCCGATAGCAACCGCGCCACAGAATGATTTTCGATTAATATGCCAAAGACCGGGGTCCTGCAGGCGTGGCCCGAGGAGTTTGATGAATCGATTATTAGTAATTATTCGGGGGTGGGGTAAGTACTTACTAATCAGTTTTTTTGGCATCTGGATTGTATTATCAATGCTAATCACCTAATGTGTAAAGCGTAAAAAGGGATATGCACAGGGATGGCATGATTAAATTGGCAATAACACTTGTTCTGGGCTCGGTAGCAGCTTTTTATAGTAGTGTAGTACCCGATCGATACTGGATTTCGTTCCTGCCCCTATTACTATTGCTGGCTTTTTACAATCCCAAATATCGCGTCCCAATTTTTCTGATGGCGGCTTATCTGTGGGCCTGTCTGGGTATCCAACAGGCACTCGATTCCAGGCTGGCGAGTGATTACGATAACAAAATATTAGTAGTGCAGGGGGTGATAGCCGATATTCCCGAGCAGCGTTCTGAGTCAATCAGGTTTTTATTCAGGCCCGGCTCAATTGCGGACTATCCTTATCCGTTACCGAAATTAATACGACTTAGCTGGTATCACAGCGATCAAATTCTCCGTGCCGGCGAAAAGTGGCAGCTACAGGTTAAATTAAAATTTCCTGCGGGTTATCAAAATCCCGGTGGATTCGATTACGAGCGTTGGTTGTTTGTTAAACGTATCGGCGCCAGTGGTTACGTCAAAAAATCTAATTTAAATCAATTAATCAATACTTCGACTGTGTGGAATATCGATTGGTGGCGCAGCCGGGTCGGGCAGTGGATCGAACACTATTGTAGTGCCTGTTCATCTGCGGGTTTGATCAAAGCCTTGAGCATCGGCTATCGAGCTGATATTCCGAAGCGTCACAGACAGTTATTGCAGGATACCGGTACGGCTCATCTGCTGGCAATTTCCGGTCTGCACATCGGTATGATTTCGGCGTTGATGTTTTACCTTGGTAGATGTGTCTGGCCGCTCGGAATCTATCGGTCAGGCATTAATCGTTTACAGTTTTGCGCGACCTTAGGCTTTGCTGGCGGATTCGTTTATGCTGCGTTGGCCGGTTTTAGTCTGCCGACCGTGCGTGCGTTAATCATGCTGGCAGTTGTTTTTATGGCGCTGAGCTTTCGAAGTGGAATCAATTTGATCAACAGTATCGCAATTGCGGTCGTCGTAATCCTGCTGTTTGATCCGCTTGCTGTTGGCTCGGCGTCATTTTGGCTGAGCATTAGCGCGTTAGTCATCATTGCATTTGCGCAATATCTGCTATCCCATCAATCGAGTCGGTTGAAGCAGGTTTTGATTGTACAGCTGATATTTTCTGTGTTATTTATTCCCCTCAATATATTGCTGTTTGATCAGTTGAATCCGGCCAGTTTTTTCGCCAACATCGTTGCCATTCCGTTAGTCAGTTTGATCATTGTCCCTTTTGCTTTGCTGGCCAGTTTACTGGCTGGTGTGGATTTGCCGTTGGCAGGCTGGTTATTTGTTGCAGCGGATAATTTATTGAGTCTGCTTCTCGACTACCTGCAATTATTGCTCGATTCAGGCTTGTCAGCCTATCCAGGCGGAAATATTCCCTCGCTTTTGCTAGCTGCCTCAGCGACAGGTTTGCTGGTGTTATTGATGCCAGCTGGGTTTCCCGGGAAAAAGGCGGCTGTCCTATTAATCGCTTTACCATTCATCTGGCAAAAGGCGACATTAGAACAGGGTGCCTATCAATTAACAGTACTCGATGTTGGTATGGGCACATCAGCGGTCATTCAGACTAAAAATCACAGCTTGATTTACGATTTTGGACCAGGCAATGCAAGTGGATTTAGTGCCGCCCAATGGGTGCTCGTACCCTACCTTCGGCAACAGGGAATCCGAGAGGCCGATTTAATGATTATCAGTCATGTAGATGCTGATCATAGTGGTGGATTTAATAGTTATCTGGATAGTTACAATCCAGTCAGATTGATATCGGGCACGCCGCAGGAAGTCGAAGATAGATTCAGGCTTAAACGGCCTGTTCGTTCCTGTCACCAATACTCGTCGTGGCGCTGGGATGGTGTTAATTTCGAATTTATAAGTCCAGCAGGCGCCAACGAGCAAAATAGCAGTAACAATCGGTCATGTGTATTAAAAGTGAGCGGTTTTCATACGGCGTTATTATCGGGGGATATTGAAGCCGAACAGGAATCGCGTTTACTGGAGGCAATGCCGGAAAAATTGAAAGCGTCGGTTTTACTGACACCCCATCATGGTAGCGCTACTTCTTCGACGCCGGAATTTTTGCAGAAAGTGCATCCACAGATATCAATTTTTACTGTTGGCAGGAATAATCGTTGGGGGTTTCCGAAAGCTAAAGTGCTGGAAGCTTATCAGGCGATCAATAGCCAGATATATCGTACAGATCATCATGGCGCCATCACAGTTCGCAGTAGTTCAGCTAAGCTAACAGTCAATAGCCACCGCCAGAAGAATTTCAGACTTTGGCATGAAACTATCCCCGATACGGGCTTACTCCGGTAAAAAGCTTCTCATCGTTAAGCTGATTACAGTATCATGTGCGGCATTCTATTCAGAGGTAATAAATGTGTACGAACTGGTTCAGGCAGGTGGCTGGCTTATGCTTCCGATATTGTTATGTTCAGTCATCGCAGTGGCGATAATCGCCGAGCGATCATGGACTCTGCGGCAGAAAAAGGTTATCCCCGAAAAGCTTTTAACCGGCATCTGGAATTTATTAAATAAAGATTCGCTCACCGACAAACATATCGATCAAATAGAAAATGGTTCGCCGCTGGGACGTGTGCTTGCCGCCGGATTAATCAATCGCCACCATTCACGGGATCTGATTCGCGAAAGCATTGAAGAAACCGGCCGTCACGTGGTGCACGAGATGGAGCGCTTCATGAACACGCTGGGGACGATATCGACGATAACCCCCTTGCTCGGGCTTCTGGGTACGGTAATCGGAATGATTAAAGTGTTTACCGCCATCACAACCATTGGTGTGGGAGATCCCGGCCAACTGGCTGGCGGAATTTCTGAGGCTTTAATAACCACTGCGGCGGGATTAACGGTAGCGATCCCAAGCCTGATTTTCCATCGCCATCTGAAACGAAAAATTGATGAGCTGGTAGTCGGCATGGAGCAGGAAGCGATGAAGCTGGTAGAGTTTCTTCAAGGTGATCGTAAAGACTTTTCAAAACCATGAAATTTAATAGTACCTCGCCAGTCGAAGAAGTTAACATCAACCTGACACCCTTAATAGATGTCGTATTTTTGCTGTTGATATTCTTTATGGTATCTACAACCTTCGATACGACTTCTGAGTTGAAAATCAAATTACCCGAGGCCAGTCAGAATGAAACCACCAAAGCAAAACAACCGCTTCAGTTAATGATCGACGCCAAGGGCCAGTTTTTTTTAAACGCACGTGAACTGTCGAGTCAAAACGCCGCAGCACTTAGCTTCGCGTTGCAACGAGTACTCGATGGAGCGGATCGGCCTATCGTCATCCAGTCAGACGCCGGATCACCAGTTCAGTCGTTAGTAACCGCGATGGATGTTGTTGCACGGCTTGGGCTAACGCAGGTTTCGATCGCTACCACGCGTCCGATAGAATAAATCCAGACGATGTTGTGCAAACTCTCTCGGCAGGTTTAATTCGATGAAACCGATTACTGGCAATATGACCGGCTTCCAGGCTTATCGTGCGCTACTGTCGCTGGCCTTTGAACACAAAATTTATTTTTTAATGGCGGTTATCGGCATGGTGGTTTTTGCCATCTCCGAAGCAGCTTTTGCCTATTTGATGAAACCGATGCTGGATAATGGGTTTATCGAACGTGATCCTCTGATTATCAAATTGATTCCAATAGCGATCATATTAATTTTCGCTGTACGCATGGTTGCCATATTTATGCGAACCTACTGTATGGATTTCATCGGGCGTAATGTGATTAACTCGTTACGCAGCATGATGTTTGAAAAGCTGATGACAATGAGCAGCGAGGAATACGATCAATCATCGTCTGGATCGATCATCACGCGATTCTCTTACGATGTCGAACAGATTGCCGGTTCGGTATCTTCATCGTTGACGGTGTTTATCCAGGATACCCTGCGTATTGTAGTTTTGCTCATCTACATGTTTTGGCTTAACTGGCAATTGACGTTTATATTTTTGCTCGCAGGCCCTATTGTATTTCTCATCGTGGTCAGAATTTCTGGCCGCTTCCGTAGTATCAGTAAGCATATCCAGACTTCCATGGGTAATGTCTCTAATGTAGCGCAGGAAGTTATTGAGGCGAATCGTGTCGTCAAAATTTTCGGTGGAGATGAATTGGAACGAAAGAAGTTTACCGATACCAACCAGCAAAACCTGAAGTTAAATCTGAAAATGTCGGTCGCACAATCGGTCAGCATGCCTTTAATTCAGTTTATCGTTGCGCTGGCCTTTGCCGCTATCGTTGGCTTCGCAACTTCAGATTCGATGCGTGGCGTCATTAGTACCGGTGATTTTGTTTCGTTTTTGTTTGCGATGACGATGTTGTTCGCACCAATGCGTGCCCTGTCATCGATTAACGCGAGTATTCAAAAAGGCATAGCGGCTGGTGAAAGTATCTTCGAGTTCACTGCCCGTAATAGTGAAACTGACGAAGGCCATCTAGAACTCGAAACAGCCCGAGGCCATCTCAGCTTTGACAATGTAGGTTTACAGTACCGCAGCGGTCAGCAAAATGTAATCGAAAATATCAGCTTTGAAGTCGAGCCACATCAGACCATAGCTATCGTCGGTCGATCAGGCAGCGGTAAATCCAGTCTGGTTAATTTAATACCGCGTCTGTACGAGCTGGATGAAGGCGAGATTCGGCTCGATAATGAGCGTATCCAGGATTATAAACTGAAGGATTTGCGTCGGCAGATAGCCTATGTCGGACAGGACGTGCGTCTGTTTAACGACACCATTCGTAATAACATCGCTTATGGCCTGACAGCTGATGTTGACGATGAGACCATAATCGAGGCGGCGAAACGCGCCTACGCCTGGGAATTCATCGAGAATATGCCCGATTTACTCGATACCATGGTTGGAGAACGCGGTGTTTTGTTATCGGGTGGTCAGCGACAACGTATCGCAATTGCACGAGCGCTACTTAAGGACGCGCCGATTCTAATCCTCGACGAAGCAACCTCGGCACTCGATACCGAATCTGAACGCTATATCCAGCATGCCATCGAGAACCTGATGGATAATCGTACTACGCTGGTAATCGCACACCGCCTGTCTACTATCGAGCATGCCGATAATATCCTCGTGCTCGATCGGGGTAAGCTGGTAGAGCAGGGTAATCATCAGAGTTTAGTAGGTAGTGACGGGATATACGCCAAACTGCACGCAATGCAATTTCGTGATAGCAAGGAAACCGAGCAAATACTTGCCGACCCGGCGGTTACGCAGGACAACACGGTAAGACTCGAAAAAACAGTACTGACTAACTGGATGAATGCATCGACGGAAAAGCGCCAGGGTTGGTGGTTATGGTCGATGAATCCGATGTCAATTTTATTAATGCCTTTATCGCTGGTGTTTTATGTGGCTGCAAGTCTACGTCGCCTCGCATACCGTAGCGGACTTTTGAGCTCGACCCGGCTGCCGGTGACCACCATTGTGGTGGGCAACATTACGCTCGGCGGCAATGGTAAAACCCCGGTTGTCATAGCTCTGTATCAGTTATTGCAGAGAAATGGTTTTAAACCGGCAATCATTACCCGTGGTTACAAAAGCGGCAATGAAAGCAAAATTCAGATACTAACCGGGGGTCGAACCGATAAAAAGGTCGGTGATGAAGCCAATATGATGTCGGAGATTTGTCGATGCCCGATTGGTGTTGGATCTAACCGTGCCGCCGCCGCGTTGAAAATTTTACAGGTAGATCCAGAAACTAATGTAATCCTGTCTGATGATGGCTTGCAACACTATGCTTTACAGCGGGATATCGAAATTGCTGTGTGTCGCTATGTCGCGTTTGGTAATGGCTTACTAATACCGGCTGGGCCGATGCGTGAGCCGCGAAGCCGATTGCAACAGGTCGATATCTCAATCAATCGCGATAGTGATCAAATCATCGAATCTCTCGGGCTGGCGTGGAATCTAATGCAACCTGCGGATAAAGTCCCGATTCAAAAATTCAGAGATCAACAGGTACATGCGCTGGCTGGGATCGGATTCCCGGAAATTTTCTTTGCCGCGCTTAAGCAAGTCGGTATTGATCCGATCGAACATGAGTTCCCCGACCATCATGAATTTACCTCGCAGGATCTTAAGGTAAAACCCGATCTACCCATCCTGGTCACACACAAGGATGCAGTGAAACTCAAAGAAATGGCTAATCATAATATATGGGTTGTGCCACTTGAGATCGAGCTGTCAGAAGATCTGCAAGACCAATTAATGCAATTACTGGAGATTAGACACCATGGATAAATACCTGCTCGACATTCTTGTCGATCCGATTAGCAAAGGGCCGTTAATCTATGACAAGAAGAATCAGGAATTATTGTCGCGGGGCTCACGACTGGCTTATCCAATTAAAGACGGCATCCCGGTAATGTTGCCTGAAGAAGCGCGTGAGCTTAGCACTGAAGAAATCGATAATTTGAGCTGATGAATTACGTCTGGAAGCTCAACAAACAGTCGACTCTGTTCCGCAAATATTTCCAGTTGGATGAATATCACCTGTCGCACGAATTATTTCAGGGCGGGTACAGCGAGGTATTTACCCGTGAAGTATTTGAACGCGGCTCGGTAGTCGCATTGCTTCCCTATGACCCGAAGCGTCGTAAGCTAGTATTAATTGAGCAATTCCGGGTCGGTGCGATTCATCGTGGAGAGTCGCCCTGGCTCATCGAATGCATAGCTGGAATAGTGGAAGAAGGTGAAGTCGAAGACCAGGTAGCGATACGCGAAAGCCGCGAAGAGGCCGGTTGCGAAATTGAACTATTGCATCGTATTGGTCGCTATTATGTCAGCCCCGGCGGTAGTACTGAAGAATGCACATTGTATTGCGGCATCGTCGATAGTTCCGGTATAGGTGGGGTTCACGGTCTGGCGGAAGAGAACGAAGACATTCGTGTCGAGGTAGTGGACGCGGATACTGCCTACGCCTGGTTAGCCGAAGGTAAAATCAAATCATCGGCGACGATTATCGCACTGCAATGGTTGCAGCTGAATGAGGATAAACTGTCTTAGTATCCTGTCGATATAAGCTGGCTTTTGCTCTGGTGCTCTTCAATGGCCAGGGAAATTAAACGATCAATGAGTTCTTTATAAGAGATG
>CAXMRQ010000005.1:0-25984 GCA_964196115.1 uncultured Gammaproteobacteria bacterium | reverse complement strand
TAATGCCAAGCTTGCGCAGATTGTCCACCTGTTCTGCATCGTGATCCAGCACCACGGTCTGGATACCATTGGCGACTAACAGGCGATTGACTATCTGGCCAAAGCGGCCGATACCTGCGATCAGGATCTTTGCTCTTTCTTCAATGACATCTTCATCACGCGACGCCTGATTTCTTTCGTAACGGGGTACTAATACCTTGTCGAAAAATATAAACAGGGCAGGGGTTAAAAACATTGAGATAGCGACAACGAGTGCTAGTAGCTGTGCAATATCGACTGGTAGTACCTGATTTTGCACACTGAAACCGAGTAGCACAAATCCAAATTCACCCGCCTGCGCCAGCCCCAGGCTGATTAACCATCGGTCGCTGAAACAAATTCCAAATATTCTAACCAGGCCGAACACGATGGCTGCCTTTACTATAATCACAGTTGCGGTAATAGCACCGACTAATAACCAGTTGTCTGATAAAACATCGAAGTTGATACCAGCGCCTACGGTGATAAAAAACAAACCGAGCAATAAACCTTTGAAAGGTTCGATATTTGATTCGAGTTCGTGGCGGAATTCACTATTGGCCAATACGACGCCTGCCAGGAAGGTGCCCAGCGCTGGCGACAGGCCTACCATACTCATCAAAGCAGCAATGCCGATTACCAGCATTAACGCGGTTGCGGTAAAGACTTCCCGCATTTTGGAAAGTGCGACAAATTTAAACAGTGGGCGGCTCAGATAAAAACCTCCGCAAACCACGATGGCAATAACCGCGAGCACGACAATCGCGTATAGCCAGTTAGGCAGGCTTGAAACTAGATCGAGATAGCCATGTGTTGCTGTGGATGACGATGTAATATTACTGGCGGCCCGGGCCAGCTCAGGCAATTCGAGCAAAGGGATTAACGCTAGCATAGGGATTACAGCAATATCCTGAAACAGCAACACCGAAAACGCTCCGCGGCCACCCTCGGTTTTGGCGAGACCCTTTTCATTCAGGGTTTGCAGCACGATTGCGGTTGACGAAAGCGCAAGAATCCATCCGATGGTGAGTGCGATTCGCCAGTCGAGATTAAACGCCAGGCCTATTAACATGAATGCTGCGGTAGTCAGTAGCACCTGCAACCCACCCAGACCAAGGAGACGATGGCGCATCGACCAAAGCGCGCTCGGCTCCAGTTCCAGGCCCACCAGGAATAACATCATAACAACACCGAACTCGGCAAAGTGCTGGAGTGTTGCGGTTTCCTCTCCGACCAGACCTACCATCGGACCAATTATCACACCTGCGATCAGGTAGCCGAGGACCGAGCCCAGCCCAAATCGCTTTGCTAACGGCACGGCAACCACGGCCGCGCAGAGATAAATAAATGCCTGGATGAAATAGCTGGTCATAATTTGAGTTAGGCCGGTAGTGGAATATTCGATTCTACATTATGACTGAATCGAGTTTAATTAAACTTATTAGCTGTGATCAGCGGTGAATCGGTTGGAGCGGCCTGTGTTTTCCGTTATTATTTGCGCTCATTTTTCCCAGCCCGTACGATTATCCTCACAATATGTTCTGTATTCCCGGTAGTCCCGCTTTATCCGATTTCAGACTGCAAAAACTGCTTCAGCAATTCAGCAGCCGGGGGATCGAAGTTTCCCAGATCAGTAGTCGATATGTTCATCTAATCGACTTATCCGGGCAGGCGCTCAATGACGAAGAAGATCGAATATTGCGTAGCTTGCTGACCTACGGTCCTTCTCTATCCGATCATCCGGCCAGTGGCATAGAATATTTTGTCGTGCCCCGGCCTGGAACTATTTCTCCCTGGTCGAGTAAGGCCACCGATATCGCTCACAATTGCGGGTTGAAAGCCATCAGGCGTATCGAACGGGGTATTCAATATACACTGCAACTGGATGACATAGAACAATCCAGTGAAGCGATTAATCCACTGTTGCATGATCGTATGACCGAACAGGTGTTCGGCTTGCTAACCGATTGCGAACAGCTTTTTAGCGAACATCAACCAAGACCTTTGAGCGAAATCGATTTAACTTCAAACGGGCGCGACGCCCTCGAAGCTGCCAATATCGGCCTGGGACTCGCGTTATCAGACGACGAAATCGACTACCTGCTCGACGCCTATACCAATTTACAACGCAATCCGACCGACACCGAGTTGATGATGTTTGCACAGGCGAATTCCGAACACTGTCGGCATAAGATTTTTAACGCTAGCTGGACCGTGGACGGGCAGGCACAGGATCTGTCGTTGTTTGCGATGATCAAAAATACCTATGCGATGCACGCTGACGGGATTCTCTCGGCTTATCACGATAACTCGGCGGTGATCGAAGGGTTTGCTGCGCAGAAATTTGCACCATCGCCGCAATCCGCTGAGTATGTTTATGAAGATATGCAGCTCGATATTCTGATGAAGGTCGAGACGCATAATCATCCCACCGCGATATCACCTTTCGCGGGGGCTGCTACTGGTTCCGGCGGTGAGATACGCGATGAGGGGGCAACCGGAATCGGTTCCAAGCCAAAGACCGGCCTGTGCGGATTTTCGGTTTCGAATTTAAAAATCCCGGGGTTTACTCAACCCTGGGAAGTGGATAACGGTAAACCAGGCCGTATTGCTTCTGCGCTCGATATCATGATCGAAGGTCCGATCGGCGCCGCTTCGTTTAACAATGAATTTGGGCGACCGAATACCTGCGGTTATTTCCGCACTTACGAGCAGAGGGTTAATTCGGCTAAGGACGACGAAATTCGCGGTTATCACAAACCGATCATGCTCGCCGGGGGTGTCGGCTCGATTCGTAGAGAACATATTGAAAAACACGATATCCCGCCGGGATCGAACATTATTGTTCTAGGAGGTCCGGCGATGTTGATTGGCCTCGGTGGCGGTGCGGCTTCGTCGATGGCGAGTGGTAGTAGTAGCGAAAATCTCGATTTTGCCTCGGTGCAAAGGGGTAATCCTGAAATGGAACGCCGCGTGCAGGAAGTCATCGACCGCTGTTTCGCACAGGGTATCGACAACCCGATTTTATCAATGCACGACGTCGGTGCTGGTGGTTTGTCGAACGCTTTACCCGAGTTGGTCAACGATGCGGGGCGCGGCGCGCAATTCAATTTGCGCGCTATACCGAACGACGAACCTGGTATGTCGCCGATGGAACTCTGGTGTAACGAGAGTCAGGAACGTTATGTACTGGCCGTTTCCGACGAACGTCTTGAAGACTTTATTGCGCTCTGCGAACGCGAAAGGTGTATCTACGCTGTGCTCGGAAAAGCTATGGCAGAGCGAGTACTACGTGTCGAAGACTCTTATTTTGATAATTCCCCGGTCGATTTGCCTCTGGAAATTTTACTCGGCAAGGCACCGAAAATGCATCGGCAGGTCGAGCATGTCGAAGTTGCGCAGGCAGCGCTTGAGACCGCTGATATCGATATTAGCGAAGCCGTTTATCGCGTATTGCGGTTACCGACCGTTGCTGATAAGACATTTCTGATCAGTATCGGTGATCGTAGTGTCAGCGGTCTGGTAACCCGCGATCAAATGGTCGGCCCCTGGCAGGTGCCGGTAGCCAACGCATCTGTCACTGCCTCCGATTATGTCGGCTATAGCGGGGAAGTCATGAGTATTGGCGAAAGAGCCCCGCTTGCAGTGCTCGATGCACCTGCATCCGGGCGAATTGCAATTGGCGAGGCGCTGACCAATATGGCCTCGGCTTACGTGGGCGACCTGACGCGCACGGTGTTGTCGGCTAACTGGATGGCAGCCGCCGGACACGAAGGCGAAGACGCTCGGCTTTACGACACAGTAAAAACCGTTGGTATGGATATCTGCCCGCAGCTTGGCATCACGATTCCGGTAGGCAAGGATTCGTTATCGATGAAATCAACCTGGCAGGACGAGGGTGTCGATAAATCGGTCACCGCACCATTGTCTTTGATAATTACTGCCTTTGCGCCGGTTTACGATGTTCGCAAGACCGTAACTCCGGATATCAAAACCTGTGCTCAGGGTTCACATTTATTGTTGCTCGATCTGGGCGCCGGTAAAAATCGGCTCGGTGCATCGGCACTGGCACAGGTGTATGCGCAAACCGGTGATATCGGTGCGGATCTCGACGATGTTGATCAGTTCAAGCAGTTTTTTAAGGCGATTCAGGTGTTGATCGAACAGGATTTGATTCTGGCTTATCACGACCGTTCCGATGGTGGTTTGATTACGACGCTGTGCGAAATGGCATTTGCCGGTCGTAGTGGCCTGAGTTGTAATCTTTCGAACCTGGGCGATGACGCGCTGGCGGTTTTATTCGCCGAAGAACTGGGTGCGGTGCTTCAGGTTTCTGATACCAACCTGGGAAAGGTTGATCGTATTTTACAGGAGCAGGGTGTTAAAGATATCTGCCATCAAATTGGCAAGCCTGAAGGCTCAGAATCTCTGATAGTCGAGTTTCACGGTCAGACTATTCTCAGCGAATCAATCGTATCGTTGCGACGCGCCTGGTCAGAAACGACTTATCAAATGCAAAAGCTGCGCGACAATCCACAGTGTGCACAGCAGGAATACGATTTAATCCTGAATAATCAAAAACCGACGCTGTTTTCAAGTCTGAGCTTTGATCCCAAAGAGGACGTGTCAGCGCCTTTTATTGGCAGTCAACGCCCACGCATTGCGATCCTACGCGAAGAGGGCGTTAATGGACAGGTGGAAATGGCTGCTGCGTTTGAACGCGCCGGGTTTTCCCCGGTCGATGTGCATATGAGTGATATTCTCGCGGCACGCGTTAGCCTGAGAGATTTCCAGGGTATTGCTGCCTGTGGTGGCTTTTCTTACGGAGACGTATTAGGAGCAGGCGAGGGCTGGGCCAAGTCAATCCTCTACAGTCAGCTTGCTTATGATGAGTTTTCAGCTTTTTTCGAACGCCCCGATAGTTTTGGCCTGGGTATTTGTAATGGTTGTCAGATGATGTCAAATCTGCACGATTTAATCCCTGGTGCTTCGAACTGGCCCAGATTTGTACGCAACCAGTCGGAACAGTTCGAAGCCCGCGTCGCGATGGTTGAAATACTGGAATCCGATTCGCTATTTCTCGACGGCATGCAGGGTTCGATGATGCCGGTGGTAGTCTCCCACGGTGAGGGCAGGGTCGAAGAAAGGAACACCACTAGTCACCAGTTGTTAGAACATCAAAACGCCTGCCTGTGTTATGTAAATAGCGATGGGGCCGCGACCGACTACTATCCACTAAATCCTAATGGTTCGGCGCTGGGCCTGAATGGTTTTACCAACGACGATGGTCGCTTCACGATCATGATGCCGCACCCTGAACGAATCTTCCGCGCGGTGCAAAATTCGTGGCAGGTGCCAGAATGGGGTGAATACAGCCCCTGGATGCGTATTTTCCGTAATGCGCGAAAATGGATAGATTAAACGTAGCGCGAGTATTCCTGGTGTAACTATCTGTAAATCAATATCAGGAAAACCAAGATGGAAGAAAAAATGATTGTTGATGAGGAAATGCTGAGCGCTTATCGAAGCGATGGAGTCGTGCTTATCAGAGGCCTGTTTCGCGATTGGGTGGAAATTATTAAAGCTGGTATCGAACGAAATATGGCCAGTCCCGGGCCATTTGCCTCGGAAAACTCAAAGGAAGGGCAGGCCGGTCTTTTTTTTGATGACTATTGCAACTGGACGCGGATTGAAGAATTCGAAGATGTTATTCGAAATTCACCAGTTGCATCGGTAGCAGCAAAGCTAATGGATTCAGAGACAGTGCAGATTTTTCATGACCACGTACTCGTCAAGGAACCCGGCACAACCCTGGCAACGCCCTGGCATCAGGATTCGCCCTACTATTTTGTGGATGGGAAACAAAATATTAGCTTCTGGTGCCCTGTGGACCCGGTGAAGGAGGCGACGCTGCGTTTGGTCGCAGGCTCGCATCTATGGGAAATGCCCGTTTTGCCAACTCGTTGGGCTTCGGAAACCGATTTTTATCCAAACGAGAATATCTACATGCCTGTGCCTGACCCCGATGCAGAAGGAATGCAGATACTGGAGTGGGAAATGGAGCCTGGCGATGCGGTTGCTTTCCATTACAAAACACTTCATGGCGCGCGCGGGAATCTTTCGGGTAGCCGCCGGAGAGCATTTTCAATACGTTTTGTTGGGGATGACGCCAGGTATGTCACCCGAGCGGGCAAAACCTCTCCGCCTTATCCAGGTCATGATATGAAAGAAAATCAACGTCTCAGAGAAGACTGGTTTCCGGTTATTTATTCAAGATCGGATCAGGTGGGTGACTGAGTCTTTGATAAAACCCCGCGCCAGAGCGCTGGTGTGGTTATTTACGCAGGTTTGTTTTTACCGCATGCTTACGACAGTGCCATTACCGCATCGATAAATGCCTTCGGCTTCTCCTGCGGCAAATTATGACTTACACCAGCAACAATTCTGCGTTCGTAGGGGCCGGTAAAATGCGACGCGTCGTTATCCAGATGTTTAGTAGATTTGTTTTGATGTATTTCATCGTAACTTCATTCAATAATCTCGGTAACCACTTCGGTTTTCACCGAGTTGGCGATAAAACATAAATTATGTGCTCGATGATGCATTTTTTCCAGTTGGGCATGGTCAGGGCAGGGTCGAGGAGCGAAACACTGATAGCCGGATGCTTCTGGATCAGCAACTCGCCTGTTTGCGTTACGTCGATGCCGATGGAAAGCCGAGCGAGTATTATCCGATAAATCCGAATGGCTCGGTGCTGGGTTTAAATGAATTCACTAATGAAGACGGGCGTTTCACGATTATGACGACGCATCCTAAACGTATTTTTCGCAGTGTCCAAAATTCCTGGCAGTCGCCGGACTGGGGTGAGTATGGCCCGTGGATGCGACTATTCAGGAATGCGCGTAAGTGGTTTCAGTAGTACCTTTCGAATTGGGTCTGTTATAACCCGGAAAATTCATAAATCATGCACAATCTCGCTTGTCTATTGATTCCACAAGGAAATATATTCTCAGTCGCTCGGAATCATTGATACGAGGCTTCTTCGGATATTTCCTTGTGAAATAAATATACTGCGCGAATTTTGCGCAAATTTGTGAAATTTCCGGGTTAAGAAAATAGCCAAATACGGGCGATCGGGTACACAAAAATCGTTAATTAACTGATACACGTCAATATTTCCTGCTGTGGAACTCGACATACTGGTAACTGTCTAATTCATGGATTCGATGGTTAACAAGCTTTTGCTAGTTATCTGGAATGTACACGCATAAACGACTGATTATTTTTCTGGTGTTAATCGCCATTGGATTACTGCTGCTGATGGTGAGTACTCGGGTTCAGGACGCAATTTTGTCCTCGAATGAAGTTGCTCAGTCACAAGTAACGATATCCAACCCAAATAGTGAAAATAATCTGCCTGCAGGGAACAGTAATTCGGTAGCCTGGCTACTACGGATTGACGGGGCAATAGGGCCCGCAACCAGCGACTTTGTCACCAGTAAACTAGTCGATGCGGCGGTTGCTAACGCGTCTGTGTTGGTCTTGGCGATGGATACGCCAGGTGGACTGGATTCATCAATGCGAGAAATCATTCGTGCGATTCTCGACTCTGCGATTCCCGTTGCCAGCTTTGTCAGCCCTCAGGGTGCGCGTGCAGCGAGTGCCGGTACCTACATACTCTACGCCAGCCATATCGCTGCAATGGCGCCGGCAACCAATCTTGGGGCCGCGACGCCGGTACAGATAGGTGGTGGTATGGGTATGCCCGAGATAGGTAAACCCGGTGATAAGACGAAGGATGAAGCAGAATCTGCGAAGGACAAAGCCAGCGCAATGGAAAATAAAATTATCAACGACGCGGTCGCCTATATCCGCAGTTTAGCCGAATTACGCGGGCGTAATATTGAATGGGCTGAACAGGCGGTTCGACAGGCGAGTAGCCTACCGGCGCACGAGGCGCTGGAAATGAACGTTATCGACTTAATGGCCGATAATGTTGCCGATCTGTTGCAAAAAATAGACGGGCGCGAAGTATTAGTTCACGGTCAAACTTACGTACTCGATACTAGTTCGATAGTGGTCAAGGAGATAATCCCTGATTGGCGAAATCGATTCCTCAGCGTGATCACCGATCCTAACGTCGCCTATATATTATTACTGATCGGCGTCTATGGATTATTTCTCGAATTTTATAGTCCAGGCGGCATTATCCCGGGTGTGGCTGGTGCGATCAGCCTGCTGATTGCGCTGTATGCGTTTCAGGTATTGCCGGTCAACTATGTGGGCCTGGCCCTGATAGTTCTCGGTATTATCTTGATGGTTATGGAGGCGTTTGTTCCCAGTACCGGAATACTCGGTATTGGCGGAGTCATTGCTTTTGTCGTCGGTTCGGTCATTTTGATGGATACCGAGTCTGAAGCGTTTCAAATTGCGCTGCCATTAATCATCGCGGTCGCTGCATTCTCTGCACTGTTACTGGTAATCATAGTCGGCATGTTAATGCGTTCGCGACGTGTCGCGCTGGTGTCCGGTAACAGCGCCATGCTCAGTGAAATAGCTGAGGTGATGGAGGATTTTACCGACAAAGGACTGGTACGTGTTCACGGCGAGTTATGGCAGGCCGTCACCGAGCGACCAGTGAAGAAAGGACAACTTTTGCCCATCAAGGCGATAAACGGGCTGGAGTTGTTGTTGAGCGATAATGATGAAACAACAGGAGAACAGTCATGACTTATTTTACGATGGGCTTCACATTTCTTGTACTGGCCTTGATATTTAGCGCGTTTCGTATATTGCGCGAATACGACCGCGGCGTGGTTTTTTTGTTGGGTCGGTTTTACAAGGTTAAGGGACCCGGACTGATCATTATAGTGCCGTTTATCCAGCAAATGGTTAGAGTGGGATTGCGCACCATCGTGCTCGACGTGCCGACGCAGGACGTTATTTCGCGCGATAATGTCTCGGTTAAAGTCAATGCGGTTCTGTATTTTCGCGTCGTTGACCCGCAGAAAGCAATTATCAATGTCGAGGATTTTATGGCCGCAACCAGTCAACTGGCGCAAACTACTTTACGTTCGGTACTCGGCCAACACGAACTCGATCAAATGTTGACCGCACGGGACAAGCTGAATGCCAGTATCCAGGAAATACTCGACAAGCAAACAGATATCTGGGGCATTAAGGTTTCCAATGTCGAGATAAAGCATATCGACCTCGACGAGAGCATGATTCGCGCGATTGCCAAACAGGCCGAAGCCGAACGCGAACGCCGAGCCAAGGTCATCCATGCGATGGGCGAGTTGGAAGCGTCGGAGAAATTGCTTGGTGCGGCCAACATTCTGGCGCAGCAACCACAGGCGCTGCAATTGCGTTACCTGCAAACACTGACGCAGATAGCTGGAGAGAATAGCTCTACTATCGTCTTTCCATTGCCGATTGAAATTACCAGTGCTATTAAGAAGGTAATGTCTTCGTAGTGATGACATTTCTTCATGACTTATTAAAGCTAGGTCGTATTAAATCTGCCGTTGTAATACGAGATGATTTAATATTGTTACAGCGGGCCATACCGAGCTCTATCTACCGGTAATTGGCGTCTCTTAGACCAGTCGTTTTTTTACTAGAAAATCATTCAACAACAGGCGTCTAATATGATTTAGATCAATATTATTTGATGCGTACTTGCCTATATTATTCAGTCCAGTAAACCATAAGAGGGATTTGTCATGAAATTCAATGTTGGAACACTAGACCGCTCAATTCGATTCGTTCTGGGCGCAGTCATCATCGGCGCTGGAATCTTTTCCCAGTCCTGGTGGGGGGTAATGGGCCTCCTGTTGATAATAACTGGTTTTATCGGCTGGTGCCCTGCATATGCGTTGTTTAAAATCGATAGTGGCGCGAAATTGCCTGAAAGCGAAGAGAAAGCAGAGTT
Organism: uncultured Gammaproteobacteria bacterium; assembly: GCA_964196115.1. GTDB lineage: Bacteria > Pseudomonadota > Gammaproteobacteria. The sequence goes on along the minus strand of CAXMRQ010000005.1, from coordinate 16,032 downwards.
TCTTTAAGCCAGGTTGGAGCAGGACGACGGCGTGCGGTGAATTACGCCAGGGTTGTTGATTATTGTTTCGTATTATTAATACTAGTATTGGAACAACGGACAGAACCATCTGTTGATAATCCCTCATTCGGTCAAATTAGAAGGACTATCGAGGCCAGGGATTATTTCGGTTACAACTTCAGTTTTAACCGAATTGGCGATGAAGCATAGTTCATGCGCGCGATGATGCATTTTTTCCAACAGCTCGTTATCAGGTTGGTTTTCGCCTGAAAATTTAATTAAGGGGCGTAAAGTTACCTTCGTCATCCACTCCATGCCCCTGCTGTCTTTTTGCATAATTCCGATCGCGTTATCAATATACTCGTCGACGACATACTTCCTCTTTGCTGCAATAGACAAAAAGAACAGCATATGGCAGCTCGAAAGTGACGCGACAAAGGCTTCCTCAGGGTCGACATTTTGCTCTACCGAATAAGGTAAAGGCACAACATGCGGAGAGGCAGAGGCTGGAACCGTTAAGCCGCCATCGAAGCTCCATTCGTGACCACGGCTATACTGGTTATCAACGTATGCTTCATCATTTCCTCGATACCAGCTTATTTTTGCGCCGTATTCAGACATCTGTTATGTGATCTCATTGTTAGTTTGCCAGGTAAATAAGCAGCAAAGTTTACAGTTTTGGGATACTTTCGCTAGATTCTGCCACTATAATTGTTTTTAAAGCTGGTCTTATGCGGCTTTTTATAGAGTTATTGGCTGTTACTCAATATGTTTTACGGGGAACCAATAGCTTTACTGCCGGTCTAGTAAACGATTTTAAATAGGTGGTTAGCAGTGATCAAGATCAACAAAAAATCAGATATAGCATCTTCGGAAATTACCCCTGAGTCTATATACCTTAGGCGTCGCGAATTTATGAAAGCATCGGGGATGTTAGGATCCGCGTTGCTGCTCAATCCGTGGATGACAGCGGGTGCTTCGATTTCGATTGGTGACTATAAAAAGGATGTGATTACGCTCGACGAAGAGATTACCCCGGAAGACGACGCCACCAGTTACAATAATTTTTACGAGTTTGGAACAGGTAAAAGTGACCCGGCTCAGCGTTCGACAAAATTTAAAACCGACGACTGGAAAATTACCGTCGGTGGCGAGTGCGAAAAACCCGGCACCTATTCACTTGAAGACCTGATTAAACCATTCGATGTTGAAGAAAGGGTGTATCGCCTGCGTTGTGTAGAAGCCTGGTCGATGGTTATACCCTGGCTTGGGGTACCGCTGGCTTCTATTATTAAGTCACTGCAACCAACATCAAAGGCAAAATACGTTGCCTTCAAAACTCTGCTCGATCCAAGACAGATGCCGGGGCAAAACCGCAGTGTTTTGCAGTGGCCTTACCGTGAAGGTTTGCGTATCGACGAAGCGACAAATCCACTCGCTTTGTTTGCCGTTGGCATGTACGGTAAGACTATGCCGAACCAGAATGGTGCGCCAGTGCGGTTAGTTGTGCCGTGGAAATATGGCTTTAAGAGTATCAAGTCGATTGTCAGTATCGATTTTGTTGAACAACAGCCGCAAACCAGCTGGAATATGTCTTCTGCTCGCGAGTATGGCTTCTTTTCCAACGTAAACCCGAGCGTGAATCATCCACGCTGGTCACAAAAGAAAGAGCGTCGTATAGGAGATATCTTCAAGCGTGAAACGCTGATGTTTAATGGCTATGAAGAAGAAGTCGCGCATCTATACGACGACATGGATTTAAAGATAAACTTTTAATATGTCGATACAGGAATTACTCAAGTCGAAGTTTGCCAAACCGCTGGTATTTGTCCTCTGCCTGCTACCGTTGTCGAGCATAATCTGGCGTATTTTTTACGGTGATCTGGGGGCCAACCCGGTCGAAACGATTACCCATGCGACCGGCGACTGGACGCTACGTTTTTTGTTGATCACCCTGGCGATATCACCATTCAGGCAGTGGTTCGGGCTTTCAGCGCTACTGCGCTTTCGGCGTATGCTGGGGCTTTATGTGTTCTTTTACGTCTGTATTCATTTCTCAATCTGGTTTATTGCCGACCACTCATTTGATTTTGCGGAAATGATCGAGGACATTATTAAAAGGCCGTATATCACTATCGGTTTTAGTGCGTTTGTACTGTTGATTCCATTGGCGATCACTTCAAATAATGCCATGGTGCGTAAGTTGGGAAGGCGCTGGAAAAAATTGCATCAGCTGGTTTACCCAATATTAATGCTTGGCGTGCTGCATTTCCTGTGGCTGGTGAAAGCGGATTATCTCGAACCCGGTATCTATGCCTTAATCGCCGCAGTATTATTGCTTCAGCGTGTGAATATTAAAAAGTGGTGGGGGCCGAAATCTTCGGCTCGATCTGAAAATTTCGCACAATAAGTAAATTAGGAGTCTGTCGAACTTAGGATAAATATCGGTAACTGCTCCTGCATCGCCTATCTTTAGTACGCGTCTTATTCGCGCCAACTGCGTTTTCCAGGATTATTGACAATGCTTAACAAGTTTGGGACGTTTTAAACGACCGTCACGCTCATCTTACCCACGCCCTCAACTTCAGCTTCCATTAAATCACCCTTAACTATGGCGGCTACGCCAGAGGGTGTGCCGGACATGATGACGTCTCCAGCAGCTAGTTCGAAGTAATCTGACAGGTAAGAGATCATTTCAGGCACTTTCCATATCATCTGATTCAGATCGCCAGTCTGGCGTACCTCACCATTGACTTTAAGTTGTATGAGTCCGGAAGAGGGGTGTCCAATATCTGAGGCCGGGGCCAGTTCGCCACAGGGAGCGGAGTGTTCGAATGCCTTGCCGATTTCCCACGGGCGTCTTAGTTCTTTGGCTTCAGCCTGCAGATCCCGACGGGTCATGTCGAGTGACACAGCATAACCAAAAACATGGTCGAGCGCCTGATCGACAGGGATATTCACGCCACCACTTTTGAGTGCAACAACCATTTCAATTTCATGATGTACATCAGAAGTTTTCTCGGGGTAGGGGAACTTGCCCGAATTATCAATATTATTAGCATTTTTCTGAAAGAAAAATGGTGGTGATCGGTCAGGGTCGCCGCCCATCTCGATGGTATGAGCGGCATAGTTACGGCCGATACAGTAAATACGGCGAACGGGAAAGCGTTCGTCAGAGCCGAGGACGGGCAGGCTGGGCTGGGCTGGCGGCTCAATGATGTACTTGGTCATTCTTTGTCTCCTCAATTATGCAGGTTATATCGATACATGTGTATTTTTTGATTCACCGGCGCGAGGCGTAATACGCCACCTTTCTCTCCAGGTGAGCGAGAAATTCGGCTATGGTAAAAGAAATACTGAACAGAACGATCAACACCGCCCAGAAGTGTTTCATCAAAAAATTCGACGAATAGAGCTCGAACAGCGCACCAAATCCTACGATCGAGATCAGTAATTGACCGATGATTACCCCTTTCACACCACGAATGAAACCGATACGCACACCACCCAGGATCTCGGGCAACGCAGCCCAAAAGTAAATCTTGAAGAAAGCGTCTTTCGGTGACGCACCGAAAGAATTCGCCATTTCAATTAATGAGCGATTGATTTGCATGACACCTGCGCGCGAGTTGAGGACGATAATCCAGATCGCGAACAACGCCGTCGTTATGATGATCGATTTCATACCAAACCCGAATAGCACCATCAGCACTGGCACCAATGCGGTTAGCGGTGCACTGAGAAACATATTCACCCACGGCAGCAACAGTTCGTCGATGAGACGACTCTTCCCCATCAGGATGCCAACCGGAATGCCGATCACGATGGCGGAGAAAGTACCAACAAAAAAAGCGTATCCGGTTTCCGCGAGTGCTTTTAGAAACACCTTGGTCGTGCCGATTTCCATCAAGGTCGAAAAAATCGCTGACAACGGTGGAAGAAAGAAGGTCAATTCAAATTGACCTACTAATTCCCACAGAATCCCCCACAGGATTAACGATGACATTGCGGGTAGCTCGTAACCAAAAATTTTCATCGTATTGACTTATTCCACGTAGGTACGAAGCGAAGCCCAGATACGATCGACGATGTCGAGATACTCCGAATCGCGCCTGATACTGTTGGCGTCTTTGTGTCTGAACCCTTCCGGCCGAATGATTTCCGAAACACGGCTCGGGCGAGGCAATAAAATAGCAACCTGGTCTGAGACGTAGACAGCCTCCTCGATCGAATGGGTAACAAATATGAATGTCTTGTTCTCATCCTTGACCAGGTTAAGCAAGTCTTCCTGAAATTTCCGTCGGGTCTGCTCGTCCACGGCCGAGAATGGCTCATCCATCAGCAACACCTGCGCATCGACGGCAAGTGCCCGGGCGAGACCCACGCGTTGGCGCATGCCGCCCGACAATTCATGCGGATAACTGTTCTCAAACCCTTTCAAACCTACATCGCCAATATATTTTTCAGCAATCGCTTCGCGCTCTGACTTGTCGACACCGCGCAGTTCGAGTCCGAATGCAACATTGCGCATCACGCTCGCCCACGGCAGTAGCGCGAAATCCTGGAAAACAAAGGCGCGATCCGGCCCGGGTCCGGTAACGGGTTTACCGTTGACCGTGACCTCACCGCTATCCGAGGCCAAAAGGCCGGCTATAATTTTCAGCAAGGTCGTCTTGCCACATCCGGATGGGCCGAGTATTGATGTAAGTTGTCCGCGCGGAAAGTCGAGCGACAGGTCTCTCAAGGCTTCGACATCGCCGTAGTTCTTGTAGACATTACTGACAGTCACCGCGTAATCGGTGTCATTTGTATCATTGCTCATTACTTACTTGTTACCTGTAATTATTACTCAGAGGCATAACCTTGCCTTGTGCCTTTGAAGAGAAAATTCTCAATTCGTTCTAAAACGTTCAAGAAAATTACGGCCAGAAGGATGATCGACATAATCGCGGCATACATGCTGGGATAGTCGGCAATCGAACGGCTGTAGGTGATAATGTCGCCGACGCCCGTGGGGGTGATTTTTAACTCGGCCAGTATGGCGCCGATAAATCCAGCCGACACACCGAGGCGCAATCCGGCAAATATAATGGGTGATGCGGCGGGAAGTACAATCTTAAGAATAACGTCTCGCTTGGTCCCCAGGAATGCCTGGCCCATTTCGATAATTGATGCCGGCGTATTACGAACCGCACCGCTGGTGTTGAGGACGATGACCGGCATTGCCATGATACAGACCACGAATACCTTCGATGTCAGACCGATACCATAGACCATCACCAGAAGCGGGATGAGTGCTGCCAGCGGCGCCGTCTGCATGACGACAAAAATTGGTGAGAGCAACCAGTCGAACTTTTTACTGAGGCCAATCGCCAAGCCAAATCCAATACCCAGAAAAGCGGAAATTAGAACACCAACAACAAGTGGCCTGAGAGTTTCGGCATAAGCCACGAACATCGTGCCGTCCACCAGGAGCACCCAGAAAGCGGCCATCGTCTCAATAAATGTCGGGAGGGAATAACTCACCGGAATTCTTCCAGCGATTTCCCATGAACCGAGCACGATGAAAGTTGAAAGGAATGTTAACAGGTAGGGACGATAGCGAATCACGAGCGGATTACCAGAAACGGAATAGTAAAAATAAAAAAGCTGCCGACAGTGGAGAAAGTTACTCCACTGCCGGCAGCTCGACGAGAGGTTACTGCAATGCCCGCTTCAGCGGTTCCATGTACCAGAAATCCTCGATCTTCAAGCTAGCTGGGTCGCCGGTAAGCTGCCCTGCCTTCGAATACCAATCCAGATCCGCCATGGCAGCCTTTTTGCCACCACCGTTTGGATCGTACAGGCCACCCGCGACTGCATCGGTATAAAACCCGTCCAGTTCATCGAGTATTTCTTTCGGCAACTGTCCAATCGGACCATTAGGATCGGTTTCGCGTCGAATGATTGTCGGATCCTTGTGCATATCCTGGTAAACGCTTACCAGGGCCTTGACAAAGATATCCACGTCCTTGGCGTTGGCTTTAATCCAGTTGACATTGGCAAACAGAGCCTCATCGCTGGCATCAACTTCAAACATCGGAAGCACATTGAATTCGTCACCCTTCTGCTTGACGAGTTTGTTCTTGTTGGAAAGATCGACGATGGTGGCGTCCGTCTGGCCGGCAATCAACGCTACAATCCGGTTGGATGAACCCGGTACATACGAACGCTTGCCGAACTTGATACCCATACGGTCTTCGATCACATTGGCGATCGAGTCAGTACCGCCGCCCCGTGAATGCAGCAATATCGGTTCACCATCGAGATCTTTCAGACTCGAGTATTTTTTCGACGACACCGGAAAAAACTTCAGCTTGGATAGTTGAAAGACAATCCGAACCGGCGCCTTCGATCTCTGCATTGCCGAATACGGTGTACCAAAACCGATATCCATCTGGCCGCTCAAAATGGCCTGAATGGCCAGCTCTTCGTCGGCAAAAGCCGTCCACTCGTAGTCGAGACCCATGGCCCTGGCCCGGTCAAGCGCAACGAAGAACGCGGCAAGTTCATCGGATGGTGTTTCGGCTAGCGCAATGCGTATCTTCCCGGCATACGCCGAGGTGGACAAGGCCATGGCCGATAGGGTTATCGTCGTAACGACGGCTAAAAATTTAAGCATGTTTCGCATGAGAGTGCTCCTCTATAGTTATTTAATTGATATTCACTTGCAGAATCTTTTGTTATCGATCTTACACACCGCACAGAATATTCCTTAGTTTATTGTGATGCTAAGTAACGGCATCCGTGCTGGTATTGAGCCAAATTAATTTTCCTTGATTTCGAAGTATATCGAAATTATTATCTTTATGTCAAAAAAATCGATTATTTTTTAAAGTTGACGTCACTGACTGATATCGATTTAATTCGGGCTTATATAATTGCGTGGAGAACTGCCCTTTCATCCTGTAGATTTTATGACCTAACTAATGGCTGTTAGCAATGGCAGTACATTACAACTAACGACGAGGTGGAATTAATGCTGATTAAGTGGTTCCGAAGCAGGTTATTTATTCATGAACGATGATCTATCTGAGCTTTCGTCTTCCGTTAACCAGGAATCTCAAAGAGAATCCAAACCTGCGGGAGCGAATACCACTGCCACATCGTTGACAAGTCAGATCTACCAGCGCATCCGCGATATGATCATCCATGGTGAGCTACCCCCAGGGCATAAACTGAAAATCGAAAATTTGCGCAAATCCCTGGGCACTGGTGCGAGTCCAATCCGCGAAGCGCTAAGCCTGCTAACTTCCGATCACCTGGTTGAACGCATCGACCAGCGCGGCTTTCGCGTATCGCACATAAATCTTGAATCATTTCGGGAGCTGCTGAAAACACGTTGCTGGCTTGAGCAATGTGCGTTTCGCGAATCCATCGAACACGGTGATGATGAGTGGGAGGAACGCATCGTAATCGCCCATCATCGACTTAGCCGGGCGCCGCGCTCAATCGATGACAACGGTTTCAGGATCAATACTGAATGGGAGACCCGACACAAGCTATTCCACATGGCGCTATTATCGGCCTGCGGATCTTCGATCATGCTTAAATTCTGTGACCAGCTTTACGATCAAAACATTCGTTACCGTAATACTGCTGAGCCAACAGCATATCCGAAGCGCAATAGCAGCAAGGAACACGATCAGCTATTAAAATTAGCTCTCGACCGTAAGGCAGACGACGCGGTCAATGCCCTGGAAAAGCATTACATCAGGACCGGTGATTTTCTCAGTAAGCAGATCGAATGATTTCACCGCCCTGGTAAAGGAAAATCTTCAATGGAACAATGACCGGGCGCAGCATTAACTGAACCCAAAACTTGATACCTAAATCCGCGGCATTCCGAAATTTCAGCATTTGATGATTTCCCTGTCTAATTTTGCCGCCCGGTAAAGGTTGCTACCTTGCCAGTAACAGTGCTGCCAGGGACGGGAGGTTAATCTTCACTGCTTTGATTTTTATAACCAGTAATCATCGACCTGATGAGGTTTTCTCGATGAATCAAGCTCGATAAAAGAACACCTGCGACATGTACTAAAACCAGCAATAGTGTCAGGTTGGCAAAAATTTCATGTATTTCCTCCCACAGGCTTTCTGTTTGCCTGCCCTCATCATCGGCATGAACCTCCGAGATTATTACCAGGGTAACATCGGCCAATGGGCCTTTGCCTGCATCTGCATATAGCTCCAGCCCGCTCCAGATGATCAGGCAAATAGATATGAGCAATGCGATTATCATCCAGCCGCCCGCCGGGTTATGTCCCAGATAACGCCTTGGTTTAGAGCTAAATAAAGATTTGAGGTAATTAAAAGTTGCTTTTTTACCGTAGATGAAATTGCTAAAACGAGCATATTTAGTGCCAATCAGCCCCCATAGTAGACGAAATAAAATAAGTCCCAGCACAACATAACCCGCATAGACATGGATAAGTTCGCTATCGTCACTGATGTAGGCAATTGTAAAAAACAATACCATACACCAGTGAAATATACGGACACCTATATCCCATACTATTATTTGAAGGTTTTCCTGTTTCTTTAGGTTTGAATTCATAAACATGGTATTGATAATACAGGGGAGAATTTTTTATCAGGCTTGTTATTTGAAAGTTTGATAAGGACTCTAACCTGTTCAGAGGTTTGTCAGGTCTTCTCAATCAATGGCAAGTCATGTATGACTTGCATCGGCAAGAAAGAAAACCGCTAAGGTTTCGAATTTTCGATGTCCATACGGGTGTTCAGGATCCGGGGGTAAACTCGATAGTCGAATACTATCCATGCTATTATGTTATTCACAATATCGGTTAAAGAGTGTATTGCGTCGCCAATTATTGCGAGTGAACCAGTTGTGAATCCAGCTATTACTTTTGCGATAAGCACTAAAAGATTCACTGATCCTTCAATCAGTATTATACGTTGAACCTCTTCATCCCGCTGAGGAATATCAGCCACTGTAATTCATCTCAATTAATTGACTCTGCAATGCCGACTGCGGCTAGAATAGTGCGATCAGATTTAACCACACTTGATCTATATCAATCAGAAACTTGATGGCCACAAAGTAAAATAGATCGGTATAATTTAAAGGAGTTCTGTATGTCCCAGTTAACCCTGTTTGTAATTATAGATCCGACCAGAGAAGAGCAACCAGCGCTCATGCGTGCGGCTGAAATAGCCAATTTTGCAGGCGGCCGTATTCATGCTTTTTGTGCTGTTTATGAAGATGATTTATCTTTGTATGCCTCAAGGCGCGATGCAAAATATAAACTGCGCCATCGCGCTCTGGATAAAGTGGATAATTTGATCAATCCATTAGTTAACGAGCTGGTCACAATTGACAGGGAAGTAATATGGAATGAACGCTGGTACCAGTCTGCCGTCCATGCCTGTGCTAGAGTAGGTGCCGACATCATGATAAAGAGTACCTTCGCACACGAAAATATTCTGGATGGATTTAGAAAACGCTCTGATTATCATTTATTACGCCATAATTCCTGTCCGGTACTACTTGTCCAGTCATCTAAACCTTGTCGGTATCAAACTGTGTTAGCAGCGATCGCTATCGAAGATGGCGACAATCGTCACGACGAATTAAATAACTTCGTAATTTCCCATGCTCGACGCATATGCCGTACTAGGGGTGGAGAGTTGCACGTCGTGGCGGCGCTTGAGGACAATCTCGATATTGCCAGGCTACTGAATATGCCGGTAGACGAAGATGATGAAAAGCTATCTACAGCGCAAATGATTAGTCTTCGCTTTGGCATCGAACCCGACAATATCCACATTGATTATGGTTCTGCTCAACAGGTTATTGTGACGATGGTAAAACAAACGGAGGCGCAATTGCTGGTAATAGGCACTATTGCACGGTCAGGTGTTTCGGGCGCGATTTTAGGCAACACCTGCGAGAAGGTTCTGGATGATTTATCGATAGATATTTTGACTGTTAACTAGGAGCCTGTCGGACTAAGGATAAATTTACTGCGGAAAAGTCATTTTGGCCAGATTTTCCTATCCATTTCGTTAAATATGAATGACTATTCGCCTCAATCGATAGAAAAATCTGACTCAAAATGATTTTCCCTCGCTACAATTACCTAAGTCCGACAGACTCCCTGAAGTAATTCAGGGGATATACTCCAGCATTAATCGATAAATTTCCCTGGTACCTACTACTGGAGCCTAAATAGCAAAGTCCGATGGACACTTCAACGGTCATACTACAGATTGCTATTATCCTGATTGTTGCGCGTGTATTTGGCGAGCTTGCAGCCTTTCTCCTTGTGCCTTCGGTGATTGGTGAGTTGATCGCAGGCATCATTCTCGGACCAACATTATTCGGTCTAATCGAAGCCGATGGCATGATCCGAATTCTGGCCGAAGTCGGAATTATTCTACTGTTGTTTGAAATAGGACTCGAAACCAATATCGGCGACCTGTTAGATGCTGGCATTAAATCTATCGTCGTCGCAGTGGGTGGATTTGTTCTGCCGTTCGTTCTGTGTTTTTCACTCAGCCATTATTGGTTTGAACTTGATATTTTAGTGTCGATGCTGGTTGCAGGCACAATGACAGCGACCAGCATCGGTATAACCATGCGATCTCTATCCGATCTTGGTCGGCAAGCCAGTAAAGAAGGTCAAATCGTTTTAGGGGCCGCTGTGCTGGATGACATTCTGGGTGTTTTATTGCTCGCAATTCTATTTGACTTCTCGCTTAACGGGCAAGTTGATCTGGCTGGCGCATCGCGTATTTTAATGTTCATGATAATCTTTTTCCTGATAGCGCCGGCTCTGGCAAAATCGATGAGCTATGTAATCAGGCGATTTGAATCGATTAGCATGATTCCCGGAATTGTTCCGACGACAATTGTATCGATGGTACTTTTTTTAGCCTGGTTTTCGCATGCAATAGGAGTACCGGAGTTACTTGGAGGGTTTGCCACAGGATTAGCATTGTCACGACGATTCTTTATTCCTTTTGGTGTTGCCCTAAGAGCTGATCCAGGTTTTTCCAGTCATGTTCATGATCAGATGAAACCCATTATCCATTTGTTCACGCCGATATTTTTTGTCACGGTTGGTCTCTCACTTGACTTGAGTGAAATAAATTGGGCATCCCACTTTTTCTGGGTTTTTTCCCTGTCACTCGCTGCGCTAGCCATCGTATCCAAGATCGGAAGTGCTTTAATTATCAAGGAGAATTTCGCCCGTAAATTAGTAATAGGAATGGCTATGGTACCCAGGGGTGAGGTGGGTCTGGTCTTTGCGGAGCTCGGTAGGTCTTCAGGGTTATTTAACAACGAAATATACGCATCGGTTATTATGGTCATAGCTTACACAACTATATTTACACCGTTCTGGTTGCGAATTTTTTATAAACAATTTGGAAAGTATGTGGATGACTAGCTCAGAGGCTCCCTGGGTTTAATAATTCTGTTGGATCTCAAATAGCTTATTTTTCTCTTCATCCGAATGACTGTGTGTTTACATTGCTCAAATATGAGCATAAACATAATTCGATAGTAAACTGATTCAGGAAAATTCATGGTATCTGATACCACTTTGAAACGTAGTCTAAAATTGCCCGCAGTAACTCTGTATGGTGTAGGCGCAATTTTAGGTGCCGGAATATATGTATTGATAGGTGAAATTGCTGGCCAGGCGGGGTATTTTGCACTGCTGTCATTTTTGTTAGCCGCAATTATTGCTGTGTTTTCGGCATTTAGTTATGCGGAGCTCAGTGCGCGTTTCCCCCGCAGTGCTGGAGAAGCGGTTTATATAGAAGAAGCCTTCGGTCAGCGACGCCTTACGCAGTTGATCGGGTTGATGGTGGTTTTTACCGGCATCGTATCAGCGGCTGGTTATAAAAGCAGGATGTTTAATATCTGGTGCATAATGGGTTGATATGTTTGTATCTAAAACAAATCGGAAAGCCAAAGTCTCGAAAGCGAGCCTGCCTGTCACTAACGTTTGTAGCTGGGAATCGGAAAACATTTACAGTTCGGGCCGAGAATACTTTGAAGGCCTGTTGAGTGATATTAATAATGCGGTAACCAGTATCGAATTTGCCGTCTATATATTTTCACTGGATGAAATCGGCCAACGTATGCTGGCCGCATTGCTGGGGGCGGCTCAACGGAAAGTGAAAGTCCGACTCATGGTCGATGGATTCGGTTCAGCGGTGCAGGCGCAAACGATAGCCAGGCAATTAACCGATATCGGCGCTGAGGTTCGAATTTATCACCCCTTGCCCTGGTATTGGGGTAACTATCGATGGTCTCTGAGCCTTGGTGACGGGTTTCAAAAATTCCTTTATTTTATCGCTTCGATGAATCGGCGCGACCATCGTAAATTTTGCGTCATAGATCATCAGATAGCCTGGTGTGGTAGCTTTAATATTAGTCAGGATCACCTGAAACTGGAGATTCCCTGGCGCGATTATGGTGTTCGTGTAACTGGTGACGTGTCGGCTGCCCTGGTCGAAAGTTTCAATAGCATCTGGTTTCATCATAAAAGTCGAAACCCACGTTACCGTGTATCCAGCCTATTTCGCAGTAACGCTTCACTTCGATTACGTCGTCTGAGTAATCGTTTGCTGGTCGAGCGAATTCGTAATGCCGGGCAGAGGGTGTGGATATGCAGTGCTTATTTTGCACCCTCGGGTGCTGTGATCAGGGCGATCAAATCAGCCAGGGCGCGTAAACTGGATGTAAGAATTATTGTCGCGGGTCGCTCGGATGTAACGCTATTCCCATTTTTGAGTGCTACCTATTTCACTGACCTGTTGAAAATTGGAGTGGAGATTTATAGTTATCATTCCGGTGTATTACACGCCAAGGCGATGCTGGTAGATGAGGAGTGCCTGATCGGTAGTACTAATTTAAATCATCGCAGTTTCCTTCACGACCTCGAGCTGGATGTCGTGCTGTCTTCGCAGGATTCGGTTGAGCGGCTCAAATTACTGCTGCAACAGGATATGGGGAATTCTTTGAGACTGTCGCTGGATAATGGTTCGAAGTGGGGTCGATATATTTTGTTTGGCTGGATACTACGTATTATGCGTTACTGGATGTGAGTGGATTATCGATGTCCGAGCTTAGCCATGAATTACGTGTCTGCACTTATAATATTCACAAGGGATTTAGTGCGACTAATATTAAACCCGTATTAGAAGAGCTTCGCCACGCGATTCGCACGGTAGACGCTGATCTGGTGTTTCTACAGGAGGTCGTAGGTAGCCGTCTCGAAACAGAGGGGGACAAACGCCATACCGAAAAGGCATCGCTTGAATACCCACAGTTCGAGTATTTGGCCGACGAAGTCTGGCCGCATCACGCCTATGGCCGAAACGCCATTTATCAAAAGGGTGACCATGGTAACGCAATTTTAAGTAAAAACCCGTTTCATGAACTGGATAACATCGACATTAGCCAATGGTGGTTTTCACAGCGCGGTGTATTGTTCGGTCAATTAAAAATCGGCATATATGTCGTTTGCATCCATTTTGGACTGTTTAGAGGTGAGCGCAAAAGGCAATTAAAAATGCTGATGGGGCTGCTTGCAGAAAAGGTTCCGGAGGGCGCACCGTTGATTATTGCCGGAGACTTTAACGACTGGAATGGTGCTTTGCACAAACAGCTAACGACGCAATATTGTTTCGAGGAGGCTTATAACAATACTTATAACCGTCTTGCAAAGACTTTCCCCGCGCGTCTACCATTATTTGCGATGGACCGAATCTATTATCAAAATCTGCAATTGCTCGACGCCGAGGTATTATCTGGTGCGCCCTGGCATTATTTGTCCGACCACCGCGCTCTTTCTGCGATATTTAGTTTTGACGCCTAGGGTTCGTCTGTATTTTTCGCCTCAATGTGAAAACAATACCGGCAGCTGAGTGTGTTCCAGAACATGCCGGGTAGTACCGCCGAGCATCAATTCACGAATACGTGAATGACCATAGGCACCCATTATGATCATTTGACTATTTAACTCTGTGGCCTGATCCAGCAATGCATCGCCATTGTCGAAATGACTGCCGTGCAGTGAAAGGACTTCGGTTTTGATGCCGTGTCTGTTGAGGTGGACGGCGATCTCTTCTGCCTCATCATTTTCGCGGTTAACCGCTACAACATCAATTTTTTTCACCTTTGACAACATCGGCATAGCAGCTTTCAACGCTAGTGCGCATTCACGTTCACCATTCCAGGCGAGCAATGCGGATTCCGGTGGTAATGCAGGTGGCTTTCCATCCGGCAACAATAGCACCGGACAGGCGGCGCCCAGCAATACATCGGATAGTTGGTAATAAGGATTAAAGTCAAATCGATCATTTTTTCTTTGCGGTACTAGCAGTAAATCAGCATAGCGACTGCATCGATTTAACTCGGTGCTGACATCACCTTCAACCGAGCTGAATTGACTGTCGATGTTTACCGATTCACATTTGGCAGTAAATACAGCTTCTGCTTTGTCTCGAAGCTTTTCAGTTTCGTCGTCGTTTGCCTGGAATACTTCGACGGGCACATAAGCACCCGCATAGGCAGGGATCGATATTTTTTGCAGCAGGTATACGCCGCTTAAATGCGCCTCGAAAGTTTTGCAAAGTCTGGTTGCTGACTCTAACCGAAATTCGCAATCCCTGTCGTTATCAACATAGACAATAATATCTTTAATAGACATGATTTCTCTCCTGTTTTAACGGTATTCAGTATCCCTTAAACATTTGCGGCGCTACTTGATCCAGATCAATCTAACCCCGGAAAATTCATAAATCATGCACAATCTCACTTGTCTATTGATTCCACAAGAAATATATCCTCAGTCGCTCGGAATCATTGATACGAGACTTCTTCGGATATTTCCTTGTGAAATCAATATACCGCGCGACCCTTGCGCAGATTTATGAAATTTCCGGGCTAGACCTAAAAAAACTGAAAATAATATATCAGGAATTGATTAGAGTTTTAAATCACTGGAACCGGTTTTCGCCTTAGGCCGGTGAGCGCGTTACCGGCAATCGCCAGTAGCAATACAAAACCCCCGATCAGGGTATATACGCTGGCGCTTTCGCCCATAAATATCCACACCCATAAGGGGCCTAATAAAACCTCAGTCATCGATAACAGAGCGAGCTCTGCGGCTGGCACAACTTTTGAACCAATCGTATAGATCGCCAGCCCTGTGCCGACCTGGAAAACCCCCAGAGCAAATGCAATGCTTGCATCGTTAGTGGTCAGTAGAAATGTAAAACCTTTGGCAGCACAAATTAGACCTGAAATAATAATTGCGAATATTCCGGCTAAAAATACCGCCGGTAGCATGTCTTCCAACTTTTTCCAGCGCAACGCTATGGTGAAAATAGCAAATCCTAACGCGGATAATATCGCGCTGACATTACCGACCAGATGTCCAACCGATATACCGTCGATAACCATGATAGCGATACCGACTGCTGCCACTGTTGCCGCTATCCAGGTTGACTTGCGTACCGACTCACGCAAGATAACCCAGCCGAGGAAGGCTGCAAAAAAAGGTGCTGATGCGAATAAAAACATTGCATTTGCCACTGTCGTAGTCTGGATTGCGTAAATGCCGCCGGCAAATGCCAGTACCAGACTGAGGCCACCTACAATGCCTGCGATTCCAGCACGTTTAATGGTAATAAATGGTTTAAACCCTGAGCGAAAGCTGATCAGAATAAACAGGAAGCTAGCCAGCGCAAAAGATCGGTATAAAAGAATCTGCCAGACATTAGCATTCTCTATGGAACGAATGCCGAGTCCCATAGTTGACCAGAAAACACCGGCAAGTAACACCAGCACAACGCCATTAAAATAAGAAAGCGAAACTGGAAATTCTGCGGTATTAGATGACTCGGGCATTATTTTTTAGATCACTAAAACAATGATTAACACTAAGCCCGCAATTTAATCTAACTATACAAAATTGGATAGAGATATATCTTGTTTCAGAAACTTCTTGA
>CAXMRQ010000004.1:0-14877 GCA_964196115.1 uncultured Gammaproteobacteria bacterium | reverse complement strand
CAAATAGAGAGACGCACACAGTTGGAGAGAATGGGATACATCACTACAAGCTGTGAGAATTACCACCCGTAATTCTGGTCTTGTTACAACATCTTCAGGCCGGTCTCCGGACTCGCGAGTAGTTGCTAAACTGGCAGATCGCCTTCCCACGTCGAAACGCAGTGGCTGTGAGATCTGCCGCAACTCGCTTACCGTTGCGGGGGCAGTGCCGGGATTGTGCTGATTTTTATCAGAACGCACCGACTTCCCGTTTAATCCCCAGAGTTGATACCTCTGGGGACACCTGAAGCAGGGTAGGGGAAAATTAAAGCAACTGGGAATTACTGTCAACTAATTAAACATTGCTAACTATTGATAGACAATGAATAGCCAACAACCGACATCTTCAGGCACGTGCTAAGCTATATATTGGTTTATCGCTTTACCTGCGTCCTACAATCGGGTAAACAGCCTTTTTGCTCGGGCAAGTCTTCGATACACAAATGAACCCAAAGTATACGATAATAGCGGGTGTAATTTTTATACTGTTGTTACTGCCTTTTGCTTTGCAGGCGGATAGTAGCGGCAAGGCAAAACCACAGCGGATTGTTTCGATCGGATTACGTACCGATCAACTTCTGTTGATGTTGACGCAGCGATCACAAATCGCTTCTTTAACCGCCTCGGCTACCGACCAGCAAATGTCTTATATGGCCGATGCGGTCGGTGATATCCCGCTCAACAATACCTCGGTAGAGGAAATTATTCCGTACCAGCCTGACCTGGTTGTGGGTAGCCAATTTGCGGCAAGGGATACGACGCGGTTTCTCAGACGACTGGGTTACGAGGTCAAACTGGTGAACCTGCCGAAAACAATTGAAGAGATATATACGCTGCTTACCAGCTTTGGTGAGTGGACCGGCAATGCGGCCAGAGCTGCAGTCATGATTGCCAATATGAAGCAGGAAATTGTCGACATCCAGGCGCGTTATGCCCATCGGCCCGAGAAAACAATGATTATCTACTCACCGAATGGTTATACCATCGGGGCCGATACGTTGGAAAATGATGTATTGAAATACGCTGGTTTTCGTAACCTCTCCGCGGAAATGGGCATAGTCGGGTTTAAGAAAATATCGCTGGAGAAGGTGATCGAGGCCAGACCCGATTTCCTGCAGCTCGATAATCATGTTTATAATCGAAATTCGCTGGCGAGTAGCTATCTCGGTCACCCGGTACTCAATAAGGTAGTGAAAATTAAAGATCATTTGTTTATTCCATCGCGCATCCGCGCCTGTGCCGGTCCGATGGTGACCGAGGCGATTGCCTATATGGCGAATAAAAGATGAAAGTTGAAACAATCTCCTCCCGGGCTTTATTATCCGGCCTGAGTTTTTGCCTGGTTGTGGTTTTTTACTGCGCATTGATTGTCGGACCGGTGGATATCAGTATCGTCGATGCTTTGATGGATTGGTTTCAGAAAGAATCGACGATCGGCTCGCTGATCCTGTTCGATATTCGTCTACCGCGAGCGTTGCTGGCGTTGTTTATCGGCGCGACCCTGGGTCTTGCCGGCGCAGCGTTGCAGGGTTTGTTGCGTAACCCGCTTGCTGAACCCGGCATTATCGGCGTGTCGAATTGCGCGGCACTGGGGGCGGTTCTGGTGTTTTATTTCGGTTACTCGAATTTCGCCTGGTTTGCGCTGCCACTGGGTGGATTAGTAGGTGCGCTGGCGTCGGTGGTGATCATTTTTATGCTCATCGGCAACAGCAAATCGATTGTCACGCTAATCCTCGCCGGTGTCGCAATTAACGCCATCGGCGGTGCGCTGATTGCGCTGGCGCTTAACTTTGCGCCCAATCCTTACGCGATGCAGGAAATAGTATTCTGGCTACTGGGCTCAGTCTCTAACCGCAGTATGAATGAACTGATGATCGCGTTACCGTTCATGCTGGTCGGCTGGGTCATTATTTTATATTGCGGCAGGTTTCTGAACGCGCTCACACTCGGCGAAGAAACTGCCTATTCGATGGGTTTCGACGTCAAGCGCTTACGCTGGATTCTGGTCATCGGTGTCGCCGCCTGTGTCGGTGCTGCGGTATCGGTTGCCGGAAACATCGGCTTCATCGGCCTCGTCGTGCCGCATTTGATTCGGCCATTCGTCGGTTACGAACCCCGACGACTACTCTTGGCGAGTACTCTGGGTGGGGCCATATTGCTGGTGGTTGCCGATATCGCGGTGCAGTTACTATCCAGTGGGGGCGAGCTAAAACTCGGTGTCATTACATCGCTGGTCGGTGGTCCTTTCTTCCTGTTTCTGATTTTGAAAACAAGGAATACGCTGCTGTGAGTTTATTGACAGGATCCAGGCTGAGTTACCAGATCGATGATATATCGATCCTCAAAGATATCGACATAGAAGTGAAGCCCGGTGAGCTGGTCGGTTTAATAGGCCCAAATGGAGCCGGCAAAAGTACCCTGTTGAGAATGCTAACCTGTGTCGAGCAGGCTAGCGATGGTGAAATATTGTATGAAGGCAGGCGTGTCAGCGAACTCTCTGCCGAAGAACGAGCCAGACGTATCGGCTACCTGGTGCAGGGTGCAAAGGCCTACTGGCCATTCACGGTTGAAAAGATAATCGGGTTAGGGCGTATTCCGTATCAAAAGTGGTGGCGCGGCGCCTCGCTCGAGGACGACGAAAAAGTACTACAGGCGATGCAGATGACCGAAACTCTAGCCTATCGAAACCGCATCGTCACCACGCTCTCAGGTGGTGAACATACGCTGGTGATGCTGGCGCGCATATTGGCGACAGGGCCGCAACTCATCTTCGCCGACGAACCGGTGGCAGCGCTCGACCCCTACCACCAGCTACACGTAATGGAAATACTACGCAACCATGCTCGCGACAAGCAGGCTGCCGTAGTCGTGTTGCACGACCTGAGTCTTGCAGCGCGTTTTTGTGACCGGCTCTATCTACTCAACCACGGCGAACTGCATTGCAGTGGAACGCCGAACGAAGTTATGACTGCCGAAAATATCGCAAATGTCTACGGGGTTAATACCAGAATTAGCTATGATACAGAAGGTGTCAATGTGACGCCCGTATCGCGCCTGGGTGATCATCATCCCTAGAAATTCAGGCACCGAGTAGGTCTGGATCATTAAATTCTTGCATCGTTAGTTCTAGTCCGGAAAATTCATAAATCATGCGTAATCTTCGCGCAGATTTATGAAATTTCCGAGCTAGATGATAGCCGCGAGCCGGTGACGAGAATTGTTAAGATTTATGGCGAACAATACAGCTCAGCCCAACCCAACCACAAACTACTCAAGCCGTTCGGTTAAATCTTCCAGTTTCTGTGCCAGTATGTCCCATATCGCCATGGGGCCGGAGGACTTTAACAAATCCTTACGCCACTGATCTACGGGCATTGTTTTTACCCGGTCAGCTTCTCGGGCGAGCTCGGCGCGCTGTTGCGCATATTGGTCTAACTCTGTTTTTAGCTCATGATCATCGTGTAGATTTTCACTAGCTTGTTGAGCACGGTCGAATAGTTCGTCGATGTGCTTCAGGCGAGATTCGTATTCCCTGATATGCTCGGTAACCAGTCGTTCGGTAGCAGTCATAACCGCGATCTCCTGATTAATGGATATTAATTATAATAATTCTGGTAACCATGCCGCTTGATCTACATCAAATAAACTGTTGTTCGACTAAAAATTGGTGAATACGATTTTCCAACCACGGTTGCGGCCATAGCCTGCCGCCAATAAAGCCGACATGACCACCATGCGCAGATAATTCCAGAGTCACCGAGTCGGAAAGTTCATTTTCCTCTGGTAAGACGTCGGCGGTCATGAACGGATCGTCAAGCGATTGAATGATCAGCGTGGGCTTGTCGATACCACTTAAAAACTGCCTGGCGCTACATTTCTGGTAATAATCCTGTGCGCTGTCGAATCCGTGAATCGGCGCGGTAAAGTAATCGTCAAATTGGCGGAAGTTTTTCATTTTGGAAGGATCAGGAAAAGATTGATTATTTCCATTCATTATATCGCGCTTGAGATGCATTTTTTTGATCAGGCGATCCAGCAACGTACGTTGATAAATTTTAGCAAAGCCTGTGTCCATGGTATCGGCGCAGATGTCGAGTCGTAATGGTACCGAAACGGCGGTGGCGCAGCGAATAACCGCATCAGTTTTTGCCTCACCCATGAATTTCAACGTTGCGTTGCCGCCGAGTGAATAGCCGAGTAATGCAATATCACACACACCATTAGATTTAAGATGTTCGATCACTAATCGTAAATCACTGGTTTCGCCGGAGTGGTAGCCACGTAGTAAACGGTTCGGCTCACCACTGCAACCGCGAAAGTGCATAAATACAGCGGCAATTTTTTGATGGTTGCAATAATTCAGCATTCGTTTTGCGTAGGCAGAATGAATCGAGCCTTCGAGTCCGTGCAAAATCAGCAAGGTTTGCGGCGCGCGGGTCTCGCTCCAAAGCAAATCGATGAAGTCGCCGTCTTCAAGTTCCAGTCGTTGTTTAGTAACCGTGGGGAAAGGCGGTCGAATGAAATTCGCCAAAATGGTCTGCAGATGGCGGTTGCCCAGGTAACAAAGTGGCATAAATGCACTTTTCTTGATCCCGATCAACTCTGACGATTGTATTTCATCCATTTTTTGGCTAGCCTTCACGCACTTTTATTTTAGACCTCTTTGATGTCCGACACTGCTTTACTCCAGATCAATAATCTTACCTGTATTCGTGATGACCGGGTGCTATTCGAGCATCTTAATTTATCGCTTGCAGCTGGGCAAATGTTACTCGTGGAAGGGCATAATGGTTGTGGTAAGACCAGTTTATTACGCATTTTAACCGGGCTCAAGTTGCCCGACGAAGGTGAGATATTATGGCAGGGAGAGACTATCGACCAGCTCGCAGCCGACTATTATGAGCAGGTCAACTATGTCGGTCATCATGACGGTGTTAAGCGTGAGCTAACCTGCCTGGAAAATTTGCGCCTGGTGCAGGCGATGGGTAAACCCTCCGGTGTGGATCTCGACGATGCGCTTGAGCAGGTAAATCTCTATCGTTACGGCGATACCCTGATGGGTAGCCTCTCTGCCGGTCAAAAGCGTAGACTGGCGCTGTCACGACTGATTGTTACCGAGGCAAAGTTATGGATTATGGACGAACCCTTTACCTCGCTCGACAAGAGTAGCATGGCAAGCTTCGAGACGATGTTCGAGCATCATCTGGATCAACAGGGTCTTATTGTCATGACTTCACATCATGATGTTGAAATGGTCAACGCTGATATACAGCGATTGAATTTGTCGCAATGAATCGATTGTCGCTAAGCCAGGCGTTTATTTATCTGTTGCGCCGTGATCTGACTCTGGCATTTCGTAATCGGGCCGAATTTGCCAACCCGCTTTTATTTTTCATACTGGTCATTACTTTATTTCCATTGGCGATTGGTGCAATTCCAGAATTACTCGCGCGTATTGCACCGGGTATTATTTGGGTTGCCGCTCTGCTCGCGGCGATGTTATCGCTGGATAGCATTTTCCGTTCCGATTTTGATGACGGTTCTCTGGAACAATTATTGATGAGCGCGCATCCAATGCCGCTATTAGTATTGGCCAAAGTCACCGCTCACTGGCTCGTTACCGGCTTACCTTTATTGATGGTTTCCCCCGTTTTGGCGGAAATGCTCGGCATGCCACAGGAGGCCCAGGGCATGTTAATGTTAACGATTTTGATCGGTACCCCGATACTGAGCTTAATTGGCTCGATCGGTGTCGCGCTAACCGTCGGTTTGCCAAAAGGTGGTATACTCCTGTCGCTTTTGATACTGCCTTTATACGTGCCTATATTGATCTTTGCCTCCAGTGCAATAGAAGGCGCAGCTGGTGGTCTAGATGTTTCTGCGCAGATTTATATGTTGTTGGCATTTTTGTTTCTGGCCATTTCACTTTCACCTGTCGCCGCTGCGGCGGCGCTTAAAATGAGCATGAGTTAACTAATATGTATTTATGGTTTCATAAATTTGGTTCGCCACCGCATTTTTATCGAATTGCAGGTAAGTGGTTACCCTGGCTTGGCGGTTTGTTTATACTGCTTCTGGTCGCTGGACTTTATGGCGGGCTATTCCTCGCGCCTACGGATTACCAGCAGGGTGAGAGTTATCGCATTATTTTCATCCACGTACCGGCTGCATGGATGTCATTGTTTATCTATGTGACGATGGCTTTTTGCGGTGTGGTAATCATAGTCTGGCGTATGAAACTGGCCGAAGTGGTATTGATCAGCAGTGCGCCGATAGGTGCGAGCTTTACTTTTCTGGCACTGGCGACGGGATCTTTATGGGGTAAGCCGAT
This sequence comes from uncultured Gammaproteobacteria bacterium, assembly GCA_964196115.1. Lineage (GTDB taxonomy): Bacteria > Pseudomonadota > Gammaproteobacteria. The sequence continues at coordinate 8,507 of CAXMRQ010000004.1, read as the reverse complement.
GTGGGGTACCTGGTGGGTGTGGGATGCACGCCTGACCTCGGAGCTGATTTTACTGTTTTTATATCTTGGCGTGATTGGCCTGCATAGCGCGATAGAAGACAAGCGGGTTGCTTCGCGGGCAGTTGCCATCCTGGCCATTGTGGGTGTAGTGAATATTCCGATTATTCATTATTCTGTCGAGTGGTGGAATTCACTGCATCAGGGTCCAACAGTGACCAAATTCGATAAACCGTCTATTTATTGGAGTATGTTAATACCACTGCTACTAATGGCATTGGCATTTCAGGTGTACTACGTACTGGCACTTTTTCAAAGCTGCCGGGTCGAACTGCTGCGTCGAGAAAGAAACAGCAAATGGGTTGAGGATATTAGTGATGACTGAATTTTTTAATATGGGTGGATATGCTGTTTATGTGTGGCCTTCGTATGGCCTCGCAGCCATTATTTTATGGTTAAACTGGTATCTGCCGACACGACAGCATGCGCAAGTTCTACGCCAATTGAAACGACGTAATCGAGACGGAAACAAGTAAATGAAACCTGCACGTAAGAAAAGACTGGCGCTCATCGTACTGATGGTGGCTGGTATCGCCATCGGCCTCGGCTTTGCCCTAAAATCGCTCAATGAAAACATCATGTTTTTCTTCACGCCGAGTGAGGTTGTTGCGGGCAAGGCACCGCAGGGCAGGTTATTCCGTATGGGGGGCATGGTTGTCGATGGTAGCGTGGGTCGCCCGGGAGACGGTCTGACCGTACATTTTGATATTACCGATAATAATCAAAATGTTACCGTGCGTTATACTGGTATCCTGCCTGATCTGTTTCGTGAAGGGCAGGGTATTATTGCCAATGGTAGATTGGGTGAGGACGGTGCCTTTGTGGCGCAGGAAGTACTCGCCAAGCACGACGAAAATTACATGCCGCCGGAAGTTGCCGAGGCGATGCAAAAAGCCAAAGAGGGTAATTACTAATGATTCCAGAAATAGGGCAGTTCGCGTTGATCATCGCGCTATGTATAGCCATTGTACAATCGGTTTTCCCAATCGCCGGGGCGGCGCTTGGTGTCCAGCGCTGGGTAGCACTCGCCAGGCCGACAGCGCTGGCGCAGTTTCTGTTTGTAGGAATTGCCTATGCCTGTCTGACCTGGGCGTTTATCGACCACGATTTTTCCGTGCTGTATGTGGCGAAAAACTCGAATACTCAGTTACCACTGGTGTATTTGATCTCAGGCGTCTGGGGGGCCCACGAAGGTTCACTGCTATTGTGGTCGTTAATTCTGTCGGGCTGGGGTGCGGCTGTTGCGTTATTTAGCCCGAATGTGCCAATTGTAATGCGTGCCCGTGTACTCGGGGTAATGGGGTTGGTAAGTATTGGGTTTTTACTCTTCATTCTTTTGACATCCAATCCCTTTGATCGACTTTTTCCTGGCATTGCCGAAGGTAGTGATCTGAACCCGTTATTGCAGGATGTCGGGCTCGCAATCCACCCGCCTATGCTGTATTTCGGCTATGTCGGTTTTTCGGTTGCTTTTTCGTTTTCGATTGCGGCCCTGTTATCCGGCCAGGTCGACTCGGCCTGGGCGCGATGGTCGCGTCCGTGGACGAATGTTGCCTGGATGTTTTTGACCCTCGGTATCGCCCTGGGTAGCTGGTGGGCCTATTACGAGCTGGGTTGGGGCGGCTGGTGGTTTTGGGATCCGGTGGAAAATGCTTCGTTCATGCCCTGGTTGGTGGGGACTGCATTAATGCACTCGCTGGCGATCGCCGAGAAACGCGGCACCTTTAAGGCCTGGGCTGCATTGTTGGCGATCTTTGCGTTTTCGCTAAGCCTGCTTGGTACCTTTCTGGTTCGATCCGGGGTATTGACGTCGGTACATGCGTTCGCCAGTGATCCGGAGCGTGGTATATTTATTCTCGGCTTTCTCGGAATCGTCATCGGTGGTTCGTTGACACTTTACTCGTGGCGCGCACCGATGTTGAAAAGCGCGGCACAAACCCGATTACTATCGCGTGATATGGCGCTATTGATGAACAATATCTTCTTATCGGTGGCTGCCGCGGCTATATTGCTCGGTACTCTCTACCCGATAGCTATCGATGCCATGGGTGGTAAAATTTCGGTCGGTCCGCCGTATTTTAATCTGGTATTTTTAAGCTTGACCGCACCGCTTGGAATTTTAATGGGCGTGGGTATGTTAGTGCGTTGGAAGACCGATACGATATCGAGGCTGTTTTCGAAATTACGGCTGCCGGCGATTGTTGCGTTGGTCGTTTCAGTGCTGCTCAGTTTCGCCCTGGCGGAGTGGATGTTGCTGGCCTTCGTCGGCCTGTTAATGTCATTATGGATATTGAGTAGTGTGATAACCGTATTATATGAACGCTTCAATAATCGACCTTTTCTCGCGACGCTGAGGTCATCACCAGCTGGTTTCTACGGTATGATTCTCGGGCATCTCGGTATCGGTGTTTTTATTATCGGCATTACCCTGACCAGTTTGTACAACCAGGAAAAGGATTTACGCATGGCACCAGGCGATACTTACAGTGTTGCCGGCTACCAGTTTGTTTTCAATGGTGTGCAGGATATCAAGGTCGATAACTATATAGCGACCCGTGGTAGTTTTGATGTGACAACGAAAGACGGCAGTTTTCAGGTTGAATTACAACCAGAGAAACGTATTTATCTGGTGCAACAGTCACCGATGACCGAGGCCGCAATCGATGCCGGCCTGACTCGGGATTTGTTTGTCGCTTTAGGCGAACCCCTGGATGAGAAAGGCACCTGGGCTATTCGCATTCACTACAAACCATTTATCCGCTGGATCTGGCTGGGGGCGATTATCATGGGACTCGGCGGCTTGTTCGCAGCAACTGATCGCCGTTATTATCAGAGGTCGAAATCAACGGTGAAAGCTAGCGATGACGTGCTAGGGAAGGCTGTTTGATGCGTTTTGCGATACCGCTCGGAATTTTTATTATGATGGTAGCGCTATTGGGTTATGGGCTGAACCTTGATCCGAAAAAGGTGCCGTCGCCGTTGATTGACAAACCCGTGCCCAGTTTTTCTCTAGCCAGATTATCAGCACCACAACAGCAGATTTCGAATCGCGATATGCTAGGCGAAGCCTGGGTATTGAATGTGTGGGCTTCCTGGTGTGTCGCTTGCCGTGCCGAGCATGAGTTCGTCACCAAACTTGCAGGAATGAAACTAGCGAAAGTTATCGGTTTAAATTACAAAGATAAACCTGATGACGCGAAACTCTGGTTACAACAATGGGGTGATCCCTACACGACTAGTTTGATGGATCAGGATGGCAGGGTGGGCATCGACTGGGGTGTGTATGGCGTGCCGGAGACTTTTATCGTCGACAAAGCTGGTGTTATTCGATACAAATATATCGGGCCGATTAATCAGCAAGTTATCGATGCCGAAATCGCCCCGTTGCTGCGCGAGTTGACAGGATAAGCCGATGCAAAAATTAATTATTCTAAGTTTATTATTCCTGGTTCAGCCACTACAGGCGGCAATCGAATCCTATGAATTCGAATCGGCACAAACGGAAGCCGAATACAACGTGCTTATCGATGAATTGCGTTGCCTGGTGTGTCAAAACCAGAATCTGTCCGGTTCCAATGCCGATTTGGCCAAGGATTTACGAAAACAAACCTACGATATGTTAACCGAGGGCAAGACCCCCGATCAGGTGGTGCAATACATGATCGATCGTTATGGCGATTTTGTACTGTACCGGCCACGCCTGAAAACCGATACGCTATTGTTATGGTTCGGCCCCTTTGCCTTGTTGGCGCTGGTACTTTGGCTAGTGGTTCGTGCGATGCGCAAAAAGCAGGATCTGGCGCCACCCCTGGACGATGCGCTACAACGCGCAAAACAATTACTCTCCGATAATCAGGAAAAATCATGATCTTCTGGATCGCAGTTATCGGCCTGCTTTTGCTGGCCTTGCTCATCTTATTGCCACCGATATTAAAAGCCCCGCCAATCGATAAAACTGATGGCAGGCAGCAGCAGAATATCGATATTGCGAAAGATAAAAAAACCGCACTCGATAATCAACTGGCTCAGGGCGAGTTGAATCAGTCCGAATACGATAATGCACTGCTTGATTTACAAACTGCGCTGGCGCTGGATTTGGAGAATGATGAATCGATTGAAATGCGACCTCGGGGAAAGTGGGCAGTATGGTTATTGGGTGCGGCAGTTCCGCTATTGAGCGTTGCGCTTTATTTTCAGCTGGGTGAATATCGTGTCATAGAAGACCCCAGCATTGCGCAGGTGGCCACGGTCAAAAGTCAGAATCAGCATTCCAATCTGAACATGGAAGAAATTCTTGATTTGCTCAAAAAACGTTTACTTGAAAAGCCCGATGACGCCGAGGGCTGGTTTATGCTCGGCAGAAGCTATATGGCGCAACAAAAATATAACGAGGCTGTCACTGCATACCAGCGCACTTATGACCTGGTCGGAGATCAACCAGGCATTTTATTTGCTCTGGCGGATGCCATGGCAATGAAAAACGGTGGCGTCATGCAAGGCGAGCCCGAGCAACTGATAGCACGTGGACTGGAAATCGCACCGCGCGAACCGACTGGATTATGGTTGATGGGCCTGGCTGCCGAGCAACGGCAAGACTATCAAACTGCGCACGACGCCTGGACAACATTACTGCCCTTGATTCAGAACGACCCGGCATCTACCGCCGAAGTGCGTGGACTAATTCAGATGGTTGAACAGCGTGATCCGACCCTGGTAACAGCGATTGCACCTGAATCTGTGACTCAGGATGTGGTCGGCAGGGTACTAAAATTGTCGGTTAATCTGTCAGATCATCTAAGCTTACTCGTAGAGCCCGGAGACTCGGTGTTTGTGTATGCCAAAGCGGTAAGTGGACCACCCATGCCTCTTGCGGTAAAACGCATGACTGTGGCCGACTTGCCAGTCGAAGTTATCCTCAGCGACAGTGACGCGATGATTCCAAGCATGAAACTTTCGGCTTTTGATCAGGTTACAGTCGGCGCGAGGGTTTCCAAAACTGGAAATCCGGTGGCCCAGGCAGGGGATCTGTATGTTGAATTAACAGGAGTCGATAGCACTAACCCGCCGAAAGACATGGTTTTATCGATCAATCAGGTGAAGTGAGGGCTTTGCTTAAAGCCTGCAAGAGCAAGTCGGTTGCGACTTTGTTACCGACTTAAATAGTCATAGAAAAAATTCGAGTGTCCGGAGCTTTACTCAGTAATCGTAAATCGAACGCCATGCAGATATTTCGCACGAAAGGCCTGGCGTGCTCGGGAACCTCCAGCTTATCCTGACTTATTTTCACTAATCCATCCGCTTCCATTTCCTCCAGCTTGCTAAGACAGGCCTCCAATTCAGGAAACTGGTTCTCCGGTTTTTCCCAGCTGGTTTCAAACTGACACATAATATTGAGAATATGCTGCCTGACGATACGATCTTCATCGGTTAATAAATGGCCGCGAAATACCGGTAATTCACCTCTGTTAGCACGGGCCTCGTACTCCGGGACAGTTTTTTCATTTTGCGCGAATGCGTACCAGGAATCGCTAATAGCCGACATACCCAAACCGATCATTAATTGTGTTTTACTCGCGGTATAGCCCATAAAGTTGCGGTGTAATTTCTTACTTCTTAATGATTGAAATAAGGAATCAGACTTCAAGGCGAAATGATCCATACCAATTTCTTCATAACCTAATTCTGAAAACAGATTTTTACCAGCTTCGTACAGCGCTCTTTTAACTTCATTTTTAGGCAGATCATCTTCGCTAAAACCGCGCTGTCCAGTACCTTTTATCCAGGGAACATGCGCGTAGCTGTAGAATGCCAGCCTATCTGGAACCAGTTGATTGGTTTTATTAATCGTATCGACTACATTCTCCAGTGTTTGATGCGGTAATCCAAAAATCAAATCATGACTCACCGAGGTATAACCCGTTTCCCTGGCCCAATCGGTCACCTGTCTGACCCGTTCGAAACTTTGAATTCTGTTGATAGCTTTTTGCACCAGGGGATCGTAGTCCTGAACGCCAAAACTGCAACGTGTGAAACCTAAATCAAACAAAGATTGAAGGTGTTCCTTAGTGGTGTTGTTGGGGTGTGCTTCAAAGCCGAACTCGAATCCATCGGCCACACTCGCATGTTGCATAATTCCGTCAATCAACATTTTTAGATGGTCTGGACTAAAGAATGTCGGGGTTCCGCCACCAAGGTGCAGTTCTTTAATTCTGGGTGTTTCGGAGAATAATTCGCGATAGTTTTTCCATTCACTCAGGACTGCGTCGATATATGGACTCTCTACCTCATGTCTTTTGGTGATGCGTTTGTGGCAACCACAAAATGTACACAGGCTTTCGCAAAACGGCAGGTGAATATATAAGCTGATTCCTTCCGTCGAATTACTTTCATCGAATGCTCGCGCAGCCGTATCTTGCCATATAGCTGGCGTAATGGTTGTTTCATCCCAATAGGGTACCGTGGGATAGCTCGTATAACGCGGTCCGGGAATATTGTATTTCTGAATTAAATTATCTTGCATAATATTTGCTTAATTATATTTCTCGAATTTCGAGACTCACCCTGATATTTAGTTGATGATGCTCTTAATTTTGAAATCAAAGTATATCTAATTAACCAGGATTTATCATGTGCGGTTCGGGTCTTTTGCTGGTGTTAGATATGACTTGAAGTCTATTTATCGGCCTGTCATTCATTTCTATCAAATTTAAGTCATTCACTAGTTGATTTGTATCAATAAAGCGTAGTTTAGGGTCGAGTAATATTGTACAGAACCCCGTCAGACATTATGACCATGGATAAATCGGGTCGTAGGAAGCGGGTCATAACGCGTTTATGAATTGGAGGGTAGAGAAATGCAAACCCGAATAGGTAAACTAGCAATTGTTATGTTCGTCATTTTTTCTGTTGTCAGTTGTAGCCTACCAGTTAGCTTTAAAAAGGATATTAATCCGATACTGGTAGCCAATTGTTTGTCCTGCCACGATGGTAGTGGTGAAGGGCTCGCTGTTAGTGGGTTTAGTGTGCTGACTTATGACAGCATTATGAAAGGCACAAAATATGGCCCGGTTATTGAACCCGGTAACAGTGCATCCAGCAGCTTATACCGCATGGTCGCTCATAAGGTTGATTTGGAGATTCAAATGCCACCCCATCATGACGAAGCACTGGCTAAAGGGCGAGAAGACGCTCTAACACCGGGACAGATTAAATTCATCGAGAGGTGGATTGACGAAGGGGCGAAAAATAATTAATAAGCGTTTGATTCAGTTATGACTTGATTAAACGTTTGTAACGAATTATCTCGTGTCCGGTGGTCTCGGGAAATGCTTCTGCATGGCACTAATTAAGTTACATCAAGTTAACAATTCAAGACAGGTATCTGCCGTCCAAAGCAGAAACTCAGGCACAGCGATTGATACGTAAGCGTGTGCAGGACGGCGGTTTAATCGGGTTCCCTGGCCTTGTGCAACTATTCGATAGCAACACTAGAGTCTTCCAGGAGTACGTCGTAGACGTAACCATAGCCGAAATCCCTGTCTATCTGTAGTTTTCCACTCACCAGTATGACGTCCCCCTTATTTACCGTGTCAGAAGTAGTCACTACGAGATCTATTGCTGAACTACTATCGCGAATATGTATCCAGTTTTTCTTCATCACCTGTGGAGTGTATTTAACCACCACACCACGAATAACTACGGATTGACCGGCAAGTTTCTGTTTTTGAGTTAAAGCCTCATCGATAGTGATTCCATTAGCGGCCTTCTTAATGTTATCGACCTTGATGACATCGTCGGAGTTTATCGGAACATGCCCTGCCGGAATCTTTGCGTCTGCTTTGGCAGCCTGGTCGCCGATTTGATCGGTATTGAGCGCACCAACAAAATAGATAAGGTCAAATGTTCGATCAAGGGCCTTGCTGGTAAAATTAGTCATTGGCATACTGGTTCCAAAGGAGACCATGCTGCCTGTTTTCAGAGTAACCGGGGCAGTGGCAGCCCAATATTTTTCTTTACCACTGTCCACATGGACATAGGTATAACTACCCGAATCGATGGTTTCAATGACTTTCCCGTAAATCTTCCCCTGACTGTCGCCAGTGCTCGGCATCACGATGTCTGCACTGTTTGTGGAATCTTTGCCTGCACCACCCATGGCATTGGCCGGACTCAGAGTACTCAAGGTCAGCATAAAAGCAGAAAAGCATAAGCTGATGATTTTTAAATATTGGTTCACGTTCATCTCCAGAAATAAATATGTCAATCGGCTATGCAACAGTTTAAGGATGCACCGAAGGTTAGTTGCCATTTTAAAGGAAAGTTATATCCCAGGGTTGATTCAGATCATAAAAACTAAATAAACCTGCTTGATGATTGTTACACAGATCGGTTACGAAAAACTATACGCCATCCATAACCGAAATTCAGGAATTAAATTTATTTTAGTTTTC
>CAXMRQ010000003.1:0-21618 GCA_964196115.1 uncultured Gammaproteobacteria bacterium | reverse complement strand
GGAAATTACTATTTTACTGATTGCATTATCTACCTGCAGATAGTCGTGTTTGTCTGCTATGGTTGGAATATTCAGCAACGAACCCTTTCCAGTAATTTCAAAGCAGGCAAGTTGTTACTGAGATACAACAGGATTCCAGATTGGCGACTCGGATCGAAATTCAACACCCAAACTGCCCATGAAACGCTCGTGAGTGACCAGTTTAAGTTGAAGTTTGCTGCCTGCTGCCTGCGAAAAGACAGCTTGTGCCAGTCATTTTACAGCGTGAATTTCACATCGGTACCATGTAGCGACGCTCGCTAGCGTATACATTAGTTATTAAACCGGTTACCGCGACTAACAGAAGAAATATTTTATATGGGAATTAAATACTGTATTAATTTAACTGGCATGCTACTGGCGCGACAAAAAGCTTAAGGCTAACTGTGAAAACTGCTCCGGCTGCTCTGCGTGCAACCAGTGACCTGCATTGCTGATTGTCTGGATAGTTACCTGTTCGAAGTGAGCTTTAATTTCCGCTTCTTCGGCGGTGCCAATATATTCGGAATTCTCACCTAGAATAAAACAGCTCGGGATATCAATTTTCCAGTCCACCGGCAAGTTTGAAAATCCGGTCAGTTGATGCATTTGCCGATCTATGACTGCCCAGTTAACCTTCCAGCGCCATTGCTCGCCTTTTCGCTCCAGATTCTGCAACAAAAAGTTGCGTACCATAGTATCAGGGATATCTTGCTGTAAGGCTTGATCAACTGCCGAACGGCTTTGCAATTTATCTAGCGCCAGGGACAGTATCGGGTCTATCAGGTGATGGTGTGCATGCGAATAGACCACCGGGGCGATATCGGCTACTACTAGCCTGGAGACTAGTTCTGGATATTTAAGCGCCAGTAATATGGCTGTCTTGCCGCCCATGCTGTGCCCGATTAGCGAACAGGAATCGATTCCGATATGGCGAATCAACCGATTCACGTCTTCGGCCATCACCACATAGTTCATTTCATCATGATGAAACGACTGACCATGATTACGCAGGTCGAGCGTTAAAACTCTAAAATGTCGGGAAAACACCCTGGCCAGGGATTGCCAGTTTTTGCTCGAGCCAAACAATCCATGCAAAATTATCAGCGGTTCGCCATCACCAATTTCAGAATAATGGAGTAAATCCATAGTTCGATTTTAAACTACCCTGTTGTCACTTCTTCTTCGGTATATATAAATCCGTAATAGTCCCTTCCGCCATTTCAGCGGCAAAATTAAAAGTTTCAGATAATGTCGGATGGGCATGTATGGTCAAACCGATATCTTCCGCATCGGCTCCCATTTCCAGCGCCAGAACAGCCTCGGCGATCAATTCACCGGCATTTGGGCCGACGATTCCAGCACCGATAATGCGCATACTTTCCTTATCAAAAAGCACCTTGGTCAAACCTTCATCGCGATCAAGCCCCAACGAACGTCCACTGGCTGCCCAGGGGAAAGCACCTTTTACGTACTCTACGCCCTGTGCTTTAGCCTCAGTTTCGCTTAATCCCATCCACGCCACTTCCGGGTCAGTGTAGGCTACCGACGGAATAGTCATCGGTTCGAAACTTGACTTCATACCACTTATTACCTCAGCGGCAACCTTGGCTTCGTGCGTCGCCTTGTGAGCCAGCATCGGGTTACCGACAATATCGCCGATTGCAAAAATGTTAGCGACGTTGCTACGCATCTGATTATCGACCTGAATAAAGCCCGCTTCATCCACCGCAATACCGGCATTTTCTGCACCAATCTTGAGTCCATTAGGCCGCCGCCCGACAGCCACCAGAACCTTGTCAAAAACCTCAGGTTCAGGCGCCTTTGCGCCCTCGAAGCTGACCTTCAGGCCGTTTTTCTGAGGTTTAATTTCGGTCACTTTGGTACTCAGATATATATCTTTATAGCGTTTCTTAATGATTTTATTTAATGGCCTTACCAGATCCTTGTCGCAACCCGGGATCAGACTATCCATAAATTCGACCACGGTAATTTCAGATCCAAGCGCGTCATAAACAGTCGCCATTTCCAGGCCGATAATACCGCCGCCGATAATCAGTAATTTCTTCGGCACGGCGCTCAATTCCAGTGCACCAGTAGAGTCCATCAAACGCTCATCATCATTCGGAAACGAAGGAATCTGGGTCGCTTGCGATCCCGCAGCAATAATGCAATGTTCGAATTGAATAGTTGTCTCTCCGCCGCTACCGACCACCTTGATATGATTCTGGTCGACAAATTCGCCGACGCCGGTAACGACCTCAACCTTGCGTTGTTTGGCAAGTTGTTTCAGGCCACCCGTGAGCTTGGTTACCACCCTGTCTTTGAATCCGTTGACCGCTTTCAAATCGATTTTGGGCTTACCAAAATCGACTCCGTTAGCTTTCATATGCTCGGCTTCATTGATAATTTGCGCCGTGTGTAATAATGCCTTAGACGGAATACAGCCCACATTCAGACAAACTCCTCCAAGCGAATCGTAGCGCTCGACCAGAGTTACTTTTTTACCCAGATCAGCAGCCCTGAAGGCGGCTGTATAACCACCGGGCCCTGCGCCCAACACCAGAACTTCTGTACTCTTATCGGCTGCTGTACCGGTTACAGGCGTAGCGGCTTTGGGTTGCTCATCCGATTTCGAGGATGGCTTATCGGCAACTGGAGCCTTATCATCTGATTTCAGACTACCCAGTTTTCCACCCTCTGAAATCTTATCTCCTACGGCAACCCTGAGTTCATTAATCGTGCCATCATAGGGAGAGGGAATGTCCATAGTCGCCTTGTCCGATTCGAGTGTTACGATAGGATCTTCTTTTTTTACCGTATCGCCAACGGCCACGTGTAGTTCGATAATTTCGACACTGTCGAAACCGCCAATATCCGGCAAAATTAGTTCTTTTATGTTCATGATTACAATAATACCCTTCTTATATCTGAGATTACCTGGCTCAGATGATTAGTAAATCTGGCCCCCTGTGCGCCATCTATCACGCGATGATCGTAAGATAATGCTAACGGCAGAATCAGGCCCGGCTGAAAGCTACCGTCAGCCTGGTAAACCGGTTGCATTTTGGCTCTGGCAACACCCAGAATCGCGACTTCGGGTGCATTCACAATCGGCGTAAACTGGGTTCCACCAATGCCGCCCAGACTCGATATGGTAAAACAGCCACCCTGCATCTCCGTTGGTGATAATTTTCCCTCACGTGCCCGTTCCGCCGCAGCTGCGAGTTCACCCGCTAGATCAAATAACCCCTTTTGATCAACATCGCGTATCACCGGTACCACTAATCCATTCGGCGTATCAACTGCCACACCTATGTGAAAGTATTTTTTCAGTATCAGCCGTTCGCCACTACTTTCCAGTGACGCATTAAAATTTGGAAATGCCATTAGAGATGCAACTACGGCCTTCATCATAAAAACCAGCGGTGTCAATCGAACCCCTTTTTTCTCCGCTTCTTTTGCGAGAGATTTACGAAATGCCTCGAGGTCGGTGATATTGGCTTCGTCAAACTGAGTGACATGTGGCACGGTAACCCAGCTGCGGTGTAAATGAGCGCCCGAAATTTTCTGAATTCGATTAAGCGGAACCGCTTCGATTTCGCCAAATTTTGAAAAGTCGATCTCCGGCATTGCTGATACAGCAAGACCCCCGGTTACGCCGCTACCCGCGCTAGACATGGCAGATTTGATAAAGGCTTTTACATCCTGTTTCAAAACTCGGCCTTTGGGGCCAGTGCCTATTACCTGTTCCAGGTCTGCGCCTAACTCTCGTGCATAACGCCTGATTGACGGGCTGGCATGTATCGATTTGTCAGTATTGTTATACGAGTCGTTAAGTGATTTTCCAGGCGGTGCCTTTTTCTGTTTGCCCGGCGTCAAATCCTGCGGAGGTGGAGGAGCAATCTCTGGCACTGGCTGGCTAATTTCCGTCTCTTTCGTATCGGCAGCTATTGCAGTCACCTGCTCGACTTCCGTTTCTGGTTGGCTATCCGCTGTCTCGGAGGGAAGCGATTTTTCACTATCGTCGGATTCTATTGTGTCGACTTTAGCGATTTCGCTACCCTCCGAAATTCTGTCCCCTACATGCACCAGAACTGATTTAACAGTGCCTGCATAGGGACTCGGAATTTCCATAGTCGCCTTGTCAGATTCGAGTACAATTATCGATTCTTCCCTTGCAATCTCGTCGCCGGGTACTATCAATACTTCGATAATTTCGATCTCATCGAAGTCACCCATATTCGGCAATGTAATTGTTTTTAGTTCAGCCACTGTTATCTCCTGTGCTATCGGCTAAACGCTAACCGGATTGGGTTTTTCCGAATCTATACCATAACTTTTGATAGCCTGCTGGACAATTTTAATGTCTATTTCACCTTCATCGGCTAATGATTTCAGCGCAGCTACAACAACATAATAGCGATTCACCTCGAAAAAAATTCGCAGATTCTCACGCGTGTCACTACGACCAAAACCATCGGTACCAAGAGTCGAAAACTGCATCGGGATAAATTCACGTAACTGACTGACAAATGCCCTGGTATAGTCTGTGGCCATAATAGCCGGACCTTTACGACCCTGGAGCTGGGTTTCGAGGTAACTTTTTCTGGCTTTTTTAAGTGGATGCAACTGATTCCAGCGTGAGCAATCAATCCCCTCTCTGGCGAGCTCGTTAACGCTGGTAACACTCCAAACATCGGCATTGATATCGTAATCTGTTTTCAGTAATTCTGCCGCAGCTATGACTTCACGCAGTATCGTACCCGATCCCATTAACTGAACTTTTTTGCCTTTTTCATCGCCTTCCTGAAAGCAGTAAATGCCTTTTAAAATACCTTCTTCCGAACCTTTTGGCATATCCGGATGGCTATAGTTTTCATTCATCACAGTGATGTAATAAAAAACTCTATCCTGTAGCTGATACATTCGCTTCATGCCATTTTGGATAATAACTGCCAGTTCGTAGGCAAACGTCGGGTCGTAGGAAATGCAATTAGGAATGGTGCCGGCGACGATCAAACTATGCCCATCCTGATGCTGTAAACCCTCTCCTGCCAATGTCGTGCGCCCAGCAGTACCACCCATCAGAAAACCACGCACCTGCATATCAGCGGCAGCCCAGGCAAGATCTCCGATTCGCTGAAACCCAAACATCGAGTAATAAATATAAAACGGAATCATATTAATGCCATGGGCGCTGTATGCAGACCCGGCCGCAATCCAGGAAGACATCGCGCCCGCTTCGTTGATGCCTTCCTCCAGTATCTGGCCTTTTTTATCTTCGCGATAATACATCACCTGATCTGAATCCATCGGTTCATACAGTTGCCCTTTGAACGAGTAAATGCCAAGTTGGCGAAACATGCCTTCCATGCCAAATGTACGCGCCTCATCGGGCACGATCGGCACTATATTCTTGCCAATTAACTTACTTCGCGTCAAAGTCGATAAAATTCGCACGAACGCCATTGTGGTGGAAAATTCGCGATCCCCACTATCCTTTAACAAGGCATCAAAGGTATCCAGTCCGGGGATAACAAGCGGTTCGGCAGTATCCTTACGCACAGGCATAAACCCACCTAGTTGCTCGCGCCGCTTGCGCATGTATAACATTTCTTTGCTATCTTCGGGGAATTTGTAAAACGGTGCTTCGGCAATCTCCTCATCGCTAATAGGAATATTGAATCGATCACGAAACGCCTTTAATGCATGTTCGCCCATCTTCTTTTGCGAATGGGTGATATTTTGACCTTCGCCTGCCTCACCCATGCCATAACCCTTCACAGTTTTGGCGAGTATGACTGTGGGCCTGTCCTTGTGTTCTACTGCCTCGGAGTAGGCCGCGTAAACCTTGTGTGGATCGTGCCCACCTCGATTCAGGCGCCAAATATCTTCGTCGGACATTTCCGCTACCATTTCCTTCAGTTCGGGATATTTACCGAAAAAATGCTCTCTTGTATAGGCGCCACCTTTCGCCTTACAGGCCTGGTATTCACCGTCGATGACTTCATTCATACGTTTTAGCAACAGACCATCAGTATCTTTGGCGAGTAGAGGATCCCAATAAGAACCCCAAACTACTTTAATCACATTCCAGCCGGCGCCGCGAAAAACGGCTTCCAGTTCCTGAATTATTTTACCATTACCACGCACCGGACCATCGAGTCGCTGCAAATTACAGTTGACTACGAAAATGAGATTATCCAGATTCTCCCGCGAAGCCAGCGAAATTGCACCCAGTGACTCGGGTTCGTCCATCTCACCGTCACCCATAAAGGCCCAGACTTTACGGTCGCTTTGCGGCTGGAGTTCGCGGTTTTCCAGATACTTCATAAACCGGGCCTGATAAATTGCCATGATTGGCCCCAGGCCCATTGATACTGTCGGAAATTGCCAGAACTCAGGCATCAACCAGGGATGGGGATAAGAAGACAGACCATTTTTATCCAGCGCTTCCTGTCGAAACGCCTTTAATTGCGTTTCACTCAGACGCCCTTCCAGGAATGCGCGTGCATAAATACCAGGAGCAGAATGGCCCTGAAAAAATACCAGGTCGCCTTTATTTTCGTCATTGGGTGCGCGGAAGAAATGATTGAAGCCAACATCATAGAGGGTCGCTGCGGATGCAAAGCTGGCAATATGCCCGCCGAGTTCACTCGATTTACGATTGGCGTGAACCACGATCGCGGCAGCATTCCAGCGGATTACCGAACGGATAGTGTGCTCGATTGCCTGATCACCCGGAATAGGACGTTGAGTCAAGACCGGAATGGTATTTATATACGCGGTATTGGCGGTGAAAGGAAGATATGCGCCTGATCGCCTGGCTTTGTCGATTAATTTTTCGAGTAAAAAATGGGCGCGATCAGGCCCTTCGCGTTCCAGTACCGATTCGAGAGACTCAACCCATTCATGGGTTTCCTGCGGATCGAGGTCTATATCATTTGCCATTGGTTACTCGCATTAGATTTATTATTCAGCAAAATTACGGCAATGCTTAATATTGTTCCAGAAGTCGGTAATTACACCCTATTTTAGAGTCGCTGTTACCAAGATGCCATTGCTATGAGGAATTATTATACGACATATTAACTTCTAGAATGAGTTTTCGTGTCATAATTACTGGCAATATCTATAGTTAATTTATCTGATATATCAATAATTGAATGAACAAGCTGACAATCATCAAACCCGATGACTGGCATTTACACTTGCGCGATTCGCCATTCCTGGAATCGGTTGTCGGTGACAGTGCACGACAGTTCTCGCGGGCCATTATTATGCCGAATCTAAGTCCGCCGGTGACAACCTGTAAGGATGCCTGTACCTATCGCGAGCGCATTCTAACTGCCTTGCCAGACGATCATCGGTTTCAACCTTTGATGACACTTTATCTTACCGATAACACCACAATTGAAGACATTCAACAAGCCAGCGTATCAAATTATATTTTCGCGGCTAAACTATACCCGGCTGGCGCGACAACTAATTCCGATGCCGGCGTTACGGACCTCAAACGCATCTATAAAGTTCTCGAAGCGATGCAAAAATTTCAGCTACCGTTGCTAATTCATGGCGAAGCTACCGGCGAAACAGTCGATATTTTTGATCGCGAAAAGCGATTTATCGATACCAGCCTCGAATCGATACGTAGCAATTTTCCGGAGCTGTCGATTGTTTTTGAACATATCACCACTAGCGAGGCGGTTGAATATGTTCTGGCGCAGAATAATAAGCTCGCCGCTACTATCACGCCCCACCACCTGTTAATTAATCGAAATGCCATGTTTAACAAGGGCATTCGACCGCATCATTATTGCTTACCGGTGGCCAAGCGCGAAAAACATCGTCAGGCCTTGCTCAAAGCGGCAACTGGTGATTCGAATAGTTTTTTTGCAGGGACCGATAGCGCACCGCATAGCCAGCAAGCTAAAGAGGCCGCTTGCGGTTGTGCCGGCATTTATTCTGCTTTTTGCGCCATCGAACTTTACGCCGAGGCCTTCGAAATGATCGGGAATTTTTCAAACTTCGAGGCGTTTATGAGCTTAAACGGTCCCGCGTTTTATCAACTGCCGGTCAATAAAGACAGGCTGGTACTGCAAAAATCGACCTGGACGGTGCCCGGCAGCCTGCCCTTCGGCAAGCAAACCCTGATACCTTTTAAGGCTGGCGAAACTCTGCAATGGAAGGTGGTCCTGGATGACTGATTTCACCCCGATGTGTTCACGATTCCGGGGCTATTTACCTATTGTTGTCGACGTTGAAACAGGTGGTTTTAACGAGCAAACCGATGCTCTACTGCAAATTGCCGCAGTTATTATCGACATGGACGAGCAGGGGCAGTTGTATTGCGCCGAAACTGTATCCTGCCACGTAATGCCATTTGTAGGGGCGAATCTCGACCCCGCTTCGATGGCTGTTAATGGCATTGACGTTGACCATCCTTTTCGCCTGGCTCTGGATGAAAAGCAGGCTTTACCAAAAATATTCAAACCGGTGCGTGAAGCAGTCAAACGACAGGCCTGCAATAAAGCGATTCTAGTCGGTCACAATGCCTATTTTGATTTAAAATTTATCAATGCGGCGGCACAACGAAATGGAATAAAACGCAATCCTTTCCACCCATTCAGTAATTTTGATACCGTCACTCTGGCTGGATTGGCGTACGGTCAAACCGTACTGGCCCGCTCGGTAAAAGCTGCGGGCTTCGAGTGGGATACCAACGAAGCCCATTCGGCAATTTACGATGCCGAGATGACGGCTTCACTATTTTGTAAAATAATTAACGATACACCTTTTGTGCAGCCTGAAGTATGATTTTGATTTATAATCTCCCAACAATAACATTCGATCGCCTAAACTTTGCGTAAAGAAGAATTTTCAGTAATCGTCGTCGATGACCTTCAATTTAGTCGAGAAGTAGTCAAATCGGGCTTAACGAAATCGGGTTTTACCGATATCCGCACTGCATCCTCCGGTGATGAAGCCATATTTCTGTTAAATGAACGCCGCGCTCATGTTGTTCTCGCAGATTTCTGGATGCCGGGAATGAATGGCCTGGAAGTCACTGATCTTATTCGACGCTGGGATCAGAATAACGACCGCTATACCGGTATCGTATTGCTTACAGCCGAGGATACCACTAATAGTATCGTGGTCGCATTCGACCGTGGTGTGGACGATTTTGTTTCAAAATCAGCCAATCAGTTTGAATTATCAGCGCGTGTTTTTGGCGCCGCACGCACTGCCTTTCAACAAAATGAACTACGTGAACGTACCCGCTGGCTCAGCGGCCAGATTATTCAGGTAAAACAGTTTAACCAGCAGGATCCAGAAACCTTGCTGCCAAATCGAGCCCAACTGGAGTCGCACGTTAATTCGTTGATAAGTCACAGTGTATCCCGCGGCGGCGGCATTGCAGTTGGCCTTTTTGAGGTTAAGTCGGATAGTTCAGAATTACGTCCCGGTACCTTGAAAACCATTTCCAACTCACTGCGGCTTGCGCTTCGACCAATGGATATGTTATGTCGATTTGACGTCAATACATTCGGTGTTTCGATTCATTACCAGGAACCTAGTATGTTTAATCCGATGATGTTTGAGCGCCTGGTCGGTAACATTAAACGCCACACACGTCAGACCAGTGACGAGGGGCGGCAGCTTAAAATGTCGGTCGGCGTGTGGCATAGCCACGAACTGGATCCTTCTCCGACCGTAGCAGAAATTATCGAATCGGCGCAAAAGGCTTCTATAAGATCCTGACGAAACCGGATTACGGTCGATTCAAATCGATACAGTATCGATAACCCAAAATAAAGCCCTGCTAAAAAGCAGGGCCTAAGTCCGACAGACTCCTAGAGAATATTCTATAAATTACCAGGCTTTTTATTAACTGGCTTTTTTGATCAGTGCTGCATTAGCTAGCTTTGCTAAATCTCCTGATTCGTGCATTTCCAGCGTAATGTCGCAACCACCAATCAGTTCGCCATCCACATACACCTGCGGGAAAGTTGGCCAATCCGCATAACGCGGTAAATTCTGAAAAATTTCCGGGTCGGTCAACACGTTGACAAAGGCAAACTCGACCTCGAGTGACTTGAGTGCTTCGACAGTCCTGCTCGAAAAACCACATTGGGGCAATTGTGGTGTTCCCTTCATGTAAATAATGACAGGGTGAGTTTCAACCTGATTTTTAATTCGTTCTAAAACGTCCATCAATAATCCTCAAATAATAACTTACTAAATTACTAGGTTATTATGATACTCGTTTTTAATGGTAATGAAAATCGACTTAGGCAATATTTTGGGTTCGAAACAGCAATAATATCTCTACAAAAAATTAATTGCTTACCCAACATTTTGCTGCAACCAGTACTCAAGCAAAGCCGAGTGCCAGAGTTTGCTGCCATTTAAACGCGTGAAGTGTTGCTCTGGTTCCGCCAATAACCGATCAATATAACCGCGGTTGAAAATACCACGTTCACGGCTGCTTTGACTATTCAGCGTGTCGGCCATAAATTGATAGAAATCTCCACGCACGTACTTTAAAGCAGGCATCGGGAAATAGCCTTTGGGCCGATCAATAACCGCATCAGGAATTCTTCCGCGCGCAATTTCCTTTAACACTCCCTTGCCCTGATGCTTGAGTTTTAACTCGGGTGGGCAGGCAGCTGCCAGCTCGACCAACTGATGATCGAGGAAGGGAACACGTGCTTCCAGGCCCCAGGCCATGGTCATATTATCGACACGTTTAACCGGATCATCGACGACCAGAGTAGTAACATCGAAACGCAACACCGCATCCATAAAGGTATCGGCCTGCTCGGTATTGAGGCTTTCTTCGATTAATACAGAGGTATGGTCCTCACCTCGATACTGTAGCTCCACCGTGTCACAAAATTCGTCATGATCACGGTCGACGTAATGCGGAGCAAATCGCTGCAACGCTGATCCGGCAGACGCCTGCATGCGCTCGTACCAGAAGTAACCTGCAAATACCTCATCAGCACCCTGGCCGCTCTGCACCACTTTGACGCTTTTGCTAACCTGTTCCGAAAGCAGGAAAAAAGCCACTGCATCCTGCCCGACCATCGGCTCAGCCATTGAACACACCGCTTCGGGTAAGCGGGCAATTACCTGGTCATTGGGAATCAGGTATTTCTGGTGTTCGGTGTCATACATTTGTGCAACCGCATCGGAAAATTCAAATTCATTACCCCTTTCTTCAGGCTGGTCTTCGAAACCAATACTATAGGTCTTGATCTTGCCCACCCCTGCTTCGGCCAGTAACGCCACCAGCAAACTCGAATCGAGACCACCGGAAAGCAATACGCCTACCGGTACGTCGGCAATTCTTAAACGTTTTTTTACCGATTCCATCAAGGCGTCATGAATAGCCGTATTCCACTCCTCCAATGATAATAACTGGTCAGGCCGCTTAGCCTGCAGTGACCAGTATCTAGACTCACTAAACCCGCCATCAGTATCGACGCAGATTTGAAATGCCGGCCGGCATTTTCGTATTCCTCTCAATAGGGTGCGTGGCGCTGGTATTACCGCGTGCAAACTGAGTTGATGGTGTAGCCCTACCGGGTCGATTCCGGTATCGCACTGCCCGGTTGCCAGTAAAGCCTGAGGGTTGGATGCAAAATAAAAACTGCTCGCGGATTTTGCATAATAAAGCGGTTTAATGCCCATACGATCACGCGCGAGAAACAGCGACTGGCGCTTTTTGTCCCAGATGGCAAAGGCAAACATGCCGTGCAACCTTTCGGTGCACTGTTCACCCCAACAGGCATAAGCATTGAGTATTACCTCTGTATCGCTATGAGAACTAAAACCATAGCCATCGGCAATCAGGGATTCGCGCAACTCCGGGTAATTATAAATCGTACCATTAAAAACAATCGTGTAGCGCTGACTGACATCATGCATCGGTTGATGACCCTGGGGAGACAGATCGATAATGGCTAAGCGCCTATGCCCGAGCATTACCGGGCCATCAAACCACTCGCCCTGGTCATCAGGCCCACGGTGCGCCACTTTTTCAGACATTGCTACAGCCAGGTTATGATCTATGCCTGATCCACTAAAACTCAATGCGCCATATAGACCGCACATATAACCTCACATTTTCTATGTAATTTGATAAATTTCAACGGCTTATCAGAGATTCGTTGCGCCCTATACGGAAAGCCCTTATACTCCGCCGCGAGCAAGGAGGAAGGGACGGTTGTTCGCTAAGACAACGATCTCGGCCCCTATATTCTAAACATTTATTTCCGGGAGTCACCCATGAATCCTTTAAAATCCATTACTGGTACGATCGTCACAGGCGCTATCTTATCGGTTATTCTCATCTTGCTATTCAAAGACGGTGCTTCGCATCCTGTTGGCATGATCGTCTGGATACATGCCCTGGCTGGTGTAACCTGGATCGGCTTACTTTACTATTTCAATTTCGTGCAGGTACCCGCAGTTGCAACCGCTTTATCGGAAGTGGATAGTGGTGGCCCCGGTGCTGCCGCGATTAACAAGTATATCGCTCCGAGCGCACTGCTCTGGTTTCGTTGGGGTGCTTTAGCAACCTGGATTAGTGGCGCTATTATTCTTGCCAGACTAGGCATACTCGGCGACGCATTCATGCTCAAGCCTGGGGCCGCTGTTATCGGCATTGGCGCCTGGATGGGTACCATCATGCTATTCAATGTCTGGGTATTGATCTGGCCAAATCAGAAGAAAATCCTCGGTCTCGACGGTAAAACTCACGAACCCGATGTTATAGCTAGCGCCAAGTTTGTCGCATTAATGGCGTCACGCACGAATACAGCGTTATCGATTCCGATGTTGCTGGCGATGACCGCTTACGGGCACGGTGGTTTTCCGTACTAAACCAGAATCAACTTAGGTTAATTTAAAGCCTCGCATTAGCGGGGCTTTTTTATTGCTATCAAACTATTTTCCTCGCTCAGAATAAAATACTTGAAATAGGCGTAAATCGGCGTATGTTTGAGCGTTTTTTCAAGCCATAGAGTCATGTCAGAACATTTAATAGCCGCCTATAACTCACTACCAGTGTCATTTACGCGAGGCGATGGCATATACCTGTGGGACAGCGATCATAAACAGTATTTTGATGCGCTTTGTGGTATTTCGGTAACCAGTCTCGGCCATAATTATCCTGCCGTCACCGAAGCAATAAAGCAACAGGCCGACACACTGTTGCATACCTCCAATCTCTATAACATTGAATGGCAACAGAAACTGGCAGATTTAATTGTACACCTGTCAGACATGGAACGTGTTTTTTTCGGCAACTCCGGTGCCGAAGCCAACGAAGCCGCAATTAAACTTGCCCGCCTTTACGGGCACCAGCGCGGCATTAAAGATCCACAAATTGTAGTCATGCAAAACAGTTTCCACGGCCGCACAATGGCGACTTTAAGCGCAACCGGTAATCGTAAGGTTCAGGCTGGCTTCGAGCCGCTGGTGTCAGGTTTTGTACGTGCGCCGTTTAATGACGTCGAGTCGATTAGCGCGATAGCAAAAAATAATAAAAATGTGGTGGCAATCCTGGTTGAACCAGTTCAGGGCGAAGGTGGCATCCTCATCCCCAATACTGGATACCTACGCTCACTGCGAAAGATCTGCGATGAAAATAACTGGCTATTGATGCTAGACGAAATTCAAACCGGCATTGCTCGCAGTGGCAAGATGTTCGCATTCCAGTATGAAAATATAGTTCCCGACGTGATGACTCTTGCCAAAGCGCTCGGCAATGGAATCCCTATAGGCGCCTGTGTGGCGCGCGGCCTGGCTGCTGAAGTCATTCACCCCGGCAATCACGGGTCAACCTTCGGTGGTAATCCCTTTGCATGTCGGGTTGCTTATACGGTGCTCGATGCGATTTTAAAAAATAAAATCGCGCAGAACGCCGATGATCGCAGCAAACAATTGGTAGTATTGCTAAAAGATGGTCTGTCGGACAATACGGGAGTAGTCGAAATTCGAAATCTGGGTCTGCTAATCGGTATCGAGATGAAACAAAACTGCCAGACCCTGGTAGCACAGGCACTGGATAATGGCCTGTTAATTAACGTTACTGCAGAGCGTGTTATTCGCCTGTTACCACCTTTAATAATCGATTTTAAGCAAACTAATATACTTGCCGAAAAATTAATTTCCTGCATTAACGCTTTTACCCATACGTCCTGAATCATGC
Source organism: uncultured Gammaproteobacteria bacterium (assembly GCA_964196115.1). GTDB lineage: Bacteria > Pseudomonadota > Gammaproteobacteria. Next base: position 7,376 of record CAXMRQ010000003.1, on the reverse strand, counting down.
CCCTACGCCATTTCCTCAGCTTGCTCGATTTTTCCAGCGATGAACTAAAATCGGCGATTAACCATGCTATCGACGTAAAAAAACGACTTAAGGCGGGCGTTCCACATACGCCTTTGGTTGGTAAAGTGCTGGCGATGATATTTGAGAAATCGTCAACCAGAACACGAGTATCATTCGAAACCGGGATGAGTCAACTCGGCGGCCACGCGATGTTTTTGTCACCCAAAGATATCCAGCTAGGTCGCGGAGAACCGATTGAAGACAGCGCGCGTGTTATATCCAGTATGGTCGACGGTATCATGATTCGAACTTTTGGGCATGATCGCCTGTTGACGCTTGCCCAGCATTCGACCCGCCCGGTAATTAATGGTCTGACAGACTATCTACATCCCTGTCAACTACTGGCTGACATGCAGACCTGGTTTGAATTGCGCGGTGATATTGAAGGCGCGACTGTGGCCTGGATTGGCGATGGTAATAATATGTGCCATTCTTATATTAATGCGGCAATTCGGCTGGACTTTAATTTAAACATCGGATGTCCGACAAACCATGCTCCCGAGGCAGATTTAGTTAAAAGTGCCGGAGACCGGGTTAAATTATTTAACAACGCATCCGAAGCAGCTGCTAATGCGAACCTGATAGTTACCGATGTCTGGGCTAGCATGGGCCAGGAACAGGAACAGGATGAGAGATTGAATGCTTTTTCTGAATTTCAGGTATCCAGCGAAATAATGGCATTGGCCGACAGGGATGCTTTATTTATGCACTGTCTTCCAGCACATCGCGGCGAAGAAGTCGCGGTAGAAGTTATCGATAGTGAACAGAGCGTCATCTGGCAGGAGGCCGAGAACCGCCTGCACGCACAGAAAGCACTACTGGAAATATTATTAAAATAGCTTCTGGGTGGCATTAACCTTCAATTATTTCCATACGATTCCTGCCTTTAGCTTTGGCGGATTTGAGTGCCTCATCAACTCTACCTAACAATTCGCGCGACGAAGAATTAACAGCAACAATCTGGCTACTCAAACCCACGCTAATTGTCAGATACGGGTTAATCCTCGACTCAGTATGTTCTATTTTTTTGTCCGCCAGAGACTGAGTTATACGCAGCAGTAATAACCGAGCATTTTCGCGACTTAATCCCGGCAGTATAATCGCAAATTCGGCGCCATTAAGTCGCGCCACCATTTGATCCTGGTGCGAAATTTCAGTCATAAATAATCGAGCAACTTCACGCAGGCTGGTATCACCCGATTTGGATCCATAATGAGAGTTGTATTCGTGAAAGTAATCAATGTTCAATTTTGCCAATGACAGCGGAATATTCGATCCCCTGTTCTGCTGCCAGACTTGTTCGAGTCTAACCCGAAATGCACGATAGTTTGATGCGCCGGTGAGTTCGTCAGTAGTCGAAATTTTTTCTAGTGCTTTGTTGGACTTCGATAGCGAATCTAACAGCCGTTGCAAATCTTCTACCAGCGTCTCGTTGTCAAAACGATAATAAAGCGCGTCATTAATCAGTACATCCATGCGCTTGACGCTGATTGAATAAGCAATCATCAGAAATAAATACAGCAAACCCAGCACGAAACCGTCTGGTGTTTGTCGAGAAAAAAGCCAGATGGTAACTGGCAGCACGATCGCCACCAGGTAAGAGATATAGATGCGTAACGAGGTGGATAAATATGCGATAGCACCAGCGCCCATACCGAGCAATAGGGAATGCAATATTATTTGCACATTAGGAGTAACATACGGCATTAAAGCAGCGGCGCCACAGCCCTGCATCAAACCCGATGCTACTACACCGACATAGAACTTATTATGCCATTCCCGGTAGGGGAAATGCTCCTTGTTAGGGCGATGGCGAAATTTCCGATGCAGATGTAATCTGGCAACTAGTATGACGCAAAGTATAAAAAACCAGGCCACCACCCATTTTTCTCGACCCTGTATCGACAGTTCAAAATAGGCCAGGCCCGAGGCGACAGCAGAAATAAACAAAGTGATCAGCATTCCCGCAGTTGCCCGGTCGTAAAGAAACTGCACGAGCTCCTGCTGTTGCAAGTGGTGGCTATTCACTTTTTGATGGTTAATATTGCTGTTAATCTTGGAATTCCTTTTATTCAAATGATATTGTGTCGATCAGCTACCAGTTTAGTTATAAATCAATTATTTGGCGGATATTTTAAATCTAATGAGTAACAATCAGAATTTTGTGCAATGGTTTAGGGGGGCAGCCCCTTATATCAAGGCCCATCGTAAAAAAACTTTTGTCATTCTTATTTCCGACGAAATCACCCAGTCTGATCACCTCATCGGCCTAGTCCATGACATTGCCCTGCTCAACCATCTCGGTAATAAGCTCGTTATTTTGCACAATAGCAGAAACAATATCGATAAGACGCTGACCAAACACAATATCACGTCAGAATTTAATCGCAATATTCGAATTAGCGATGCGCAGTCACTCCCCTACATTATTCAGGCAATCAACGAAGTGAGATCTCATCTGGAGGCACAACTTTCGATGGGGCTACCCAATACACCGATGTCGGGGTCCGAGATATCTCTGGTAAGTGGTAATTTTGTCACTGGGATGCCGCTGGGTGTCATTGACGGTATTGATATGCAACATTCGGGTAAGGTCAGGGATATCAAGCATCAGGCTATCAACGAGCTACTAGAGCAGAATCATGTCATCTTGCTGTCTAATATCGGCTACTCTAAAACCGGTGAAATATTTAACCTGCCCGCCGAGGAACTCGCAACAGAAACCGCCAAGGCCCTGGGTGCCGATAAGTTGATTTTTATTCAACTGAATCAAAGTGATAAAGACCTGGCTGATACTTTATCGACGGCTGACTGCGATGAATTAATCCACAATAACGAAACACCCGAGCAACTAAAAGGCTTGCTAAAACTGGCTGTCAGTGCAATTCAATCTAGCGTCAAGCGGGTTCACATTATTGATCAACAGGTCGACGGCGGGTTATTGCTGGAGTTATTTACGCGTGACGGCTACGGTACTATGATCACCAACTTGTTTTACGAAGGTATCAGAGCCGCCAATATCAACGACATCGGCGGGATTTTACAACTCATCAAACCACTCGAATCGAATGAGATCCTGGTAGAACGATCCAGAGAGCAGCTTGAACTTGAGATCGGGTATTTTCATGTTGTCGAAAAAGACGGCATGATTATAGCCTGCGTTGCCTGCATACCCGATTCAGAGCACAAAATTGCCGAAGTCGCCTGCCTCGCGGTACACGAAAGTTATCAACGATCAGGACTAGGTAAACAATTGTTAAAGATAGCCGAACTCGAATCCATTAAACTGGGTATTCAGCAGCTATATATTCTCACGACCAGGACTTCACACTGGTTTATCGAGAATGGCTTTTTTGAAGGGCAAGTATCGTCGCTGCCCGATTCGAAACAGGCAAGCTATAACAGTGATAGAAGGTCGAAGATTATGATGAAAACAATCTAATGGCTTACGATTTAAGCCATTATCTCGTCATCGGTGTCTCTTCTCGTGCACTGTTTGATCTCAACGTAGAAAACGAAATCTACGAAAACGAGGGTCTTGAGGCCTATTGTCGTTATCAACTGGATCACGAAAGTGATGTACTCAAGCCAGGTACTGGATTCGCGCTGATTAAGTCGATGTTACGAATTAACCAGATCGACGAGAATACACGGCGCACGGAAGTGGTAATAGTGTCTCGCAACTCAGCTGATACCAGTTTGCGAATTTCAAATTCAATAGACCACTATAACCTTGACATCACGCGCGCAGCTTTTACCGGTGGGGAACCGGTCGCCAAATATCTTAATGCGTTTGATGTTGACCTTTTTTTATCAGCAACCGAAGAAGACGTGCAGGCAGCCGTGGAGTCAAATGTCGCCTCGGGTCTGATTTATGACGGCCCAAGCGCAAACCAACAAAATCCGCTGGAGCAGATCAGGATTGCATTCGACGGTGATGCGGTATTATTTTCCGAAGAGTCAGAAATGATTTATCAACGTGAAGGTTTGGAAGCTTTCATTCAGCACGAAAAGGTCAACGCCGAAAAACCACTGCCGGAAGGCCCATTTGCAAAGTTACTGATGACCCTGTCATTTCTGCAATTCGAATTAAATAATAACAATCAGCAGGAAGTTTCACCGATTCGCACGGCATTGGTAACGGCAAGAAACAGTCCGGCGCATGAACGCGTGATCAGAACCTTACGAACCTGGAATGTGCGCATCGACGAAACATTTTTTCTCGGTGGCGTATCCAAAGACAAAATTCTGGCATCTTTTTCGCCGCATATATTTTTCGATGACCAGCATCAGCATTGTGATACCGCAGCGAAACTGGTACCAACTGCGCGAGTACCTTATAAAAGCGGTGATATTAAATCCACCTGAATTGCCGCGATTGGCAATAGCTGATATTAGTCGTCGCGGCGTTGCTTTTCGAGTCGCTCGTGCTTTTCCTGGGCCTCAACCGTCAGGGTTGCGATAGGTCTGGCTTCGAGACGAAACAATCCGATTTCTTCGCCGGTTTCGTCACAATATCCATAAGAACCGTCGGCCAGGCGTGAAAGAGCCGAATCAATTTTATTAACCAGTTTTCGATAGCGATCACGAGTACGAAGCTCAAGAGCGGCATCAGTTTCCAGCGTCGCTCGATCATTAATATCGGGCTCCTGCCAGTTTTCCTCTTTCAAATGGGAAATAGTATTTTCGGACTCCTGCAACAACTCTGTACGCCAGGCCAGCAACTTCTGGCGAAAATATTCCAGGTGCATGGGCGACATATATTCTTCTTTCGGTGAAGGCGTGTAATCCTTTGGTAATTCTACTGCTACTGTCATTGAGCGGCTCTCCAGGAGTGAACTTCAATAATCGAAAATCGCCGCGCAGTATAAGCAGGTTTTCAATGTTCAGCAAGTGACTTCATACATATTTTTCAAGCTTTATTCAAGTCTCCTTGTTTCGCGATCAATAAAATCGAAAATCATCGTGAAATACGATGTCTGTTAATATATTACTGCGATTATCTGTTTAATATAATCATTTTCACGACGCAATCTGGCCGGAGTGTCGCAAAATTATCGGGCACAGTGAATTTGTTCTTTTAGGCGAATAATCATAGACTAGCTATACTAATTTCTAGTATTTTGTCTAACCTGTGATTATTCGTCCACCTTTATGATTATTCGTCTGATCTTACTTTTTATAATCGTAGCCATATTAATGTGGTTACTCAGGCGCCTGTTCGCCGGTTCTCCTGAACCACGGGAAATCGAACACAGAAACGATTCCAGTTCCGAAGATATGTGTCAGTGTAAATTCTGTGGAATTCACGTACCGGAATCCTCGGTTATATCGTACAACGATAATCCATATTGCTGTCAGGATCATGCAGATCGCGACCAGCAATAATTTTAGCAGCGCATCAGGCTACAAACCGCGTTCGACTAACTGGACCTCGATTCGGCTGCTTAACGTCTATCGACTGGGATTATCTTCGATATTTTTCAGCCAGAGCTTTATTACTCCGTCACCTTTATTAAAAATTGCCAATCACGGGCTTTATACCTGGGTAAGTTCTGCCTTTTTATTGTTGTCCCTGGTGTGGATGCTTGCTGCCTGGATCGAACGCCGTGGATTTCAACTGCAATTTTCGTTACAAATTTATAGCGACACAATCATCATCATCCTGTTGATGCACGCCTGTGGTGGCATTTCCAGCGGTCTGGGAATGCTACTAATCATTTCAATTGCGGTAACCGGATTGATAGTTGAGCAAGCCCTGGCAATTACTTTCGCCGCTCTGGCCTCGATCGGACTGCTTGCTGAATATTTATATTCAAGCATTAATTTATCCGCCTACGCTGGAAATTCGACTCAGGTCGGCATACTCGGGGCAACATTGATCGCCACCGCGATTGTTACTCACAAGTTGACTGAACGGGTACGCAGTAGTGAACAACTAGTACAGCAAAGAGAGCGTGATGTCGCAATGTTATCAGCCATGAATCAGGAGATTATAGATAATTTGCAGGCTGGGGTTATCGTTCTGACTAAAAACAACACGATTCGGCACGTCAATAATACCGCACTAAAAATGCTCAATATTGCTGTAGATAATTCGTTTTCGCTCAAACGCGATCAGCCAAAAGTTTTGGCTGCACTGGAAAAGTGGCGGCAATCATCTCAATCAGACACGCCGTATCTACCATCCGAAACCGGCCTCGATAATATCCAGATCAGCTTTCGACGACTATTAGATCAGGGGCGAGAAAATGTTTTGATATTTTTGAATGACGTATCGTCGATCAAGAATAGCATGCAACAGGCCAAACTGGCATCGCTGGGCCACCTCACGGCCAGTATTGCGCATGAAATTCGAAACCCACTCGGCGCCATTTCCTACGCCGCACAATTGCTTTCAGAAAACAGTGAGCTGGAAGAGACCGAGCATCGTATGACCGAAATAATCCATCAACATTCTGATCGAATAAACCACATTATCGAAGACATCCTGGAGATATCGCGAGGCACCCCTGCCGCACAGGGAAAAATTGTTCTGGAGGTATGGCTGGACAAATTTATCGGAGACTTTTGCCTGAGCAATCAGGCGACCCGAGATTGCTTTGACCTGGAAATAACTGCCAAAAACCATTATATCCTGTTCGACTCCGGACATTTGACCCAAATTATGACCAATCTGTGCACTAACGCCCGGATTCATGGCAACATCAGTAAACTTCTTCATATCAAGGTTTATTCCGACCACTCTCATCTGATGAACATCGAAGTCGCTGATGAAGGGCCGGGTATCGACCAGCAAACTCTGGACAATATTTTTGAACCTTTTTTTACCACCAGTCACCAGGGGTCGGGTCTCGGTCTGTACATAGTCGATCAATTGTGCGAACTTAACGACGCGACTATTTCCGCCAGGCAAAATAGCTACAATGGCTCAAGCTTTATTATTCGCCCACGAATTCCGATCTCTCATCAAATCCAGTAAACATCAAATTTATGGCTAAACAACGCGTTCTTATCGTCGATGATGAACCTGATATCAGGGAATTACTTGAAATTACCCTGCTACGAATGGGGCTTGAAACCCGCAGCGCCGGGGATTACAGCAACGCTACTCGATTACTAAAAGAAGAGCCTTTCGATCTTTGCCTCACTGATATGAAGTTGCCCGACGGCGATGGGATCGCTTTGGTGGAGCACATTCAGCAACAGTTTCCACAAACCCCGGCGGCGGTGATAACTGCCCACGGTAGTATCGATCTGGCGATAAAAGCAATGAAATCCGGTGCGTTCGATTTTGTTTCAAAACCGGTGTCACT
>CAXMRQ010000002.1:0-14981 GCA_964196115.1 uncultured Gammaproteobacteria bacterium | reverse complement strand
TGAACCAGCCCGACATAACCGGTACCAAATACCGCAACTTTCATACTTTAGTAACCTCGATCCTTTTTTGTAAACTGTATACTATAGGAAAATCGTCGAGCCAAGAATAATAATATGGCAAATAATCCGCAGGACACGAGCGATGATATTTATTGAATTTGATCACGTCTCTCGTCAGAATAATCACCCCGTTGCTATCAGGCCATATCCAATAGAAAATCAGGTACTCACCATTAAAAAAAGTAACTCAGACAAAACTTCAGCGAACCCGCACACACCAATGATGCAGCAATATTTGCGCATTAAGGCGGAACACCCCGAGACCCTGTTGTTTTATCGCATGGGTGATTTTTACGAATTGTTTTTTGACGATGCAAAAAAAGCTTCACGCCTGCTCGATATTACCTTAACCAAACGCGGTCAGTCTGCTGGCGAGCCGATTCCGATGTGCGGAATCCCCTACCATGCAGTCGATAATTATCTCGCTAAACTGGTAAAAGTTGGAGAATCAGTCGCTATTTGCGAACAAATTGGCGATCCAGCCACCAGCAAGGGACCTGTCGAACGCCAGGTAGCGAGAGTGGTAACGCCGGGCACACTGACCGAAGAGTCACTATTACAGGATCGGCGCGAAAATCTGCTGTGCTGCGTTTTTAGTCAAAAACAAAGTTGGGGAATCGCATCACTGGAAATTAGTTCGGGTCGCTTTGTTGTGAGCCAGGTTGATTCGGATGAAATGCTTGGTAGTGAAATTGCACGTCTTAATCCCGCCGAAATAATCACCTGCGAAGATCAGACACTCGCGTTAGATTTGACTTACCAACAACGCGCACACACGATGCCACCCTGGTTTTTTGAACTCGAAACAACCACTCGATTACTCTGCGAGCAATATCAAACCCATGACTTACAGGGTTTCGGCCTGAGTGATTTACCGCTGGCTATCTGCGCTGCCGGATGTTTATTACAATATCTCAGGGATACGCTTAAGGTGGCACTGCCTCATATTCAGCCCATCACGACTGAGCATATTTCAGATGTGCTACTAATCGACAGTAATAGCCGCCAAAATCTGGAGCTGATGCAGACGATCAGCCGACAATCAGCCGATCATAGTTTGCTCGGTATTCTCAATCGCTGCACTACCTCTATGGGACACCGCGAGCTCAGCCGCTGGTTACAAAAACCATTACGCGACCAGGAGCGGGTACGCCGAAGGCATCACGCGGTCGCCTGCCTGCTCGATAACCGCCAGTTCGAAATAATCGCCGACGCTATACGCTCGGTCGGTGATATCGAAAGAATTCTGGCGCGCATTGCCCTGCTTTCGGCCCGCCCACGCGATCTCAGCACACTACAGTCGACATTAAAGCTAGTGCCGCAGTTACAAAGCCTGGTCTCGCGACTCGATAGCCCTTTATTACAATACCTGTGCGAACAGATCGGAACCCATCCGCAAACAGTCGATTTACTCGACTCGGCGATCATCGACGAACCGCCGCTATTAATCCGAGATGGCGGCGTGATCAAATCTGGATATGACCCGGAACTCGATGAACTACGCGCCCTCAGCGCAAACGCAGATCAATTTCTGACCGATCTTGAGGCACAGGAGCAGCGTAATACCGGGATCAACTCGCTGAAAGTTGCGTATAACAGGGTTCATGGCTTTTATATTGAAGTCAGTAAAAACCAGAGTAACGCGATTCCAGTCGAATACGTCCGACGCCAGACTTTGAAAGCGGTCGAACGTTATATTACGCCTGAATTGAAAGCATTTGAGGACAAAGTTTTAAGCGCCAGAGAGCGCTCGCTGACTCGCGAAAAATATTTATATGAAGCACTACTGACGCAACTTTCCGCACAATTGGCGCCATTGCAACAATGCGCCACTGGATTGGCACAGCTCGATGTGCTGCTAAGCTTCGCCGACTGCGCCGATGCATACAACTGGTCGCCGCCAACCCTGGTCGAGACAGCGACGCTTGACATAAGAGCCGGTAAACATCCGGTAGTCGAACAGGTTATGCAGCAGGCATTTATCGCTAACGATACCCAGCTCGATGCGAAGCGCCGCATGTTACTGATTACCGGGCCCAACATGGGCGGCAAATCAACCTACATGCGCCAGACCGCGTTGATCGTCATACTCAGCTACATGGGCAGTTATATACCCGCTGAATCAGCCAGTATCGGCCCGATCGACCAGATATTTACACGAATCGGCGCCAGCGACGATTTATCCGGTGGCCGCTCTACCTTTATGGTGGAAATGACCGAGGCGGCCAATATTCTTAACAATGCTACTGCCAATAGTCTGGTTTTGATGGACGAAATCGGTCGCGGTACCAGTACTTTTGACGGCCTCGCACTGGCCTGGGCATGCGCCGATCACCTTGCAAAAAAATCGTCTGCGTTTACCCTGTTTGCGACGCATTATTTCGAGCTCACACAACTCCCCGAGCAATACGATATTATCCACAACGTGCATCTGGATGCGGTTGAGCATGGTGATGACATCATTTTCATGCATCGCGTTAAGCCTGGACCCGCTAATCAGAGCTATGGCCTGCAAGTAGCCAAACTAGCTGGCATCCCGGACTCAGCGATAAAACTGGCACGACATAAGCTCAAACTACTCGAACAGCAGGCGGCGCAGACAGGCCCACAAATCGACCTGTTCAGTGAACCCGAATTGTTCGAACCCGTGTCAAATCCAGTGATCGATCAACTTGCCGTACTGGATGTTGATAATCTGACTCCGAAACAGGCATTGGATAATCTATATGCACTCAAACAATTATTAAATGAACCCGATACCAGTCGATAATTTCCTTGAAGTTTACTGATAGCCTATTTAGACTTCCGCGTGACCTTAACCCAGCTAAATCGCTAACACTCAAGGGGTAACAAATGACATTCGTGGTACTCGAAAACTGCATCAAGTGCAAATATATGGATTGCGTCGATGTATGCCCAGTCGATTGCTTTCACGAAGGACCGAACTTCCTGGTGATAGACCCGGACGAATGTATCGACTGTACGCTGTGCGTACCGGAATGCCCGGCGGAAGCCATAGTCGACGAAGACGATATACCAGTGGGTCAGGAACATTTCCTCCAGCTAAACGAAGAGCTGTCGCAATCCTGGCCGGTAATCACGGTCAGTAAACCACCGCCAGCAGATGCCGAAGAATGGGATGGTGTAGAGGATAAACTGCAATATCTGGAAAGATAAGCTGAATAGAAAACCTCAGCCGTAAGATTCACTGAGAAACTTCTTCACCACTGGCGAGAAATGTTTGTCGTCGATCAAAAATGCATCGTGCCCGTTGACTGAATCGATTTCGACATGATCCACATCGGTGTCGGTGGCACGTAAACTTTTGGCAATTTCTCTTTGCTGTCTCGGCGGGAACAGGATGTCGGTGGTGACACCTATTACCAGGACTTTTTTCACCTTTATTTTGGCCATGCCAGCATCGACTGAGCCACCATGCTCGGCAATGTCAAACAAATCCATACTACGTGATAGATACTGATAGCTGTTCGCATCGAAATTGTGGATGAATTTCTGAGCGTTGTATTCGAGGTAATTCTCTATTTCAAATTCGTATTCAAACAATTTTCCCGTTAACCGCTCCCGCGGCAATTTGCTTCGATCGAACTTCGAATTCCACTCATCCGCGGCGCGGTATGAAATAAGCCCGAGCTTACGCGCCAGCGCCATGCCTTTTATTGGCTCTTCTCCGGTATTGTAATGGCCATTGTTCCAGGCCGGGTCACTACGAATAATTTCACGTTGCAGCGAACGTATTGCGATTGTTAAAGGTAAAGCCTGCGCTGCCGCAGATATCGATATCAGGTAGTCGACACTTTTCGGGAACTGAATCGCATAGGCGAGCGATGCCATGCCCCCCATCGAGGAGCCTACGGCAGCATGCAAACGTTCCACCCCGAGTTCATGCATCAATTCGTGACCAGCACTGGTAATATCTTCAACGGTCAAAGTCGGGAAATTAGACCCATAGGACTCGGATGTCGCGGGATTGATAGATCCCGGGCCAGTACTGCCATAACAGCCCCCTAATGAATTGACACAAACTACAAAGAAATGATTCGTATCGATAGCCTTGCCTGGCCCTATCATGTATTCCCACCAACCCGGCGATAAATCTTCCGCCGAAGAAGCGGCGTGCGCACTGGGGGACAGGCCGGTAAATATCAATATAGCATTATCCGCAGCGGCAGAAAGCTCTCCCCAGGACTCGTAAGCCAGAATAACTTCCGGTAACCGCTCTCCACGGCGCATCGGAAAGCCACCTTCACCGAACCTGGTTAACTTAATTAGCCGGGTGGCCTGGGTGGTGAAACTATATGCGTTTTCTTCATCTGCCATAAGAGTAGGTCTACAAATTATTTTTATTGTGGCAGACTTTAGTTTTTCTAAATATCGGGCAGTCACTGCAGCGCGAAACTAGCGTAATTGGCGACATAAACAGCACCGTCTTATTTTCGCTGGACAGAGTCTGATACAATCGGTTTACCGGATTCAATTCTCATCACCCAATGAGGCATAAGGCTGGAGGTCTATCGCTACAGCTGCCATGATCAAGCTATACTCTGACGTCAAAGTTAAAATACTAGCACTTGCAAGTGAATCTGCCAATTAAGATTCGAGCGCTGGTTTGCGTAGCCGAATCGACAATTCCTTGAGCTGTTTTTCGCTAACCGGCGTCGGTGCCTGAGTTAACAGACAGGCAGCCGTTTGAGTTTTAGGGAATGCCATGACATCGCGAATCGAACTAGCACCCGCCATTAACATGACCATCCGATCAAGACCAAAAGCGATTCCGCCGTGCGGTGGGCAACCATAACGCAACGCGTTAAGCAGGAAACCAAACTTTTCTTCGGCTTCCTGTTCGTCAATGCCGAGTAGTTTTAATACGCTTTGCTGCATATCCATGTTGTGAATACGAATTGAGCCACCGCCTAATTCGGTACCGTTTAATACCATATCGTAAGCTCTGGAGAGCATACTACCTGGATTCGCCTCGAGTTCGTCAACATCAGTCGTGCTCGGCGCCGTAAACGGATGATGTAACGCGGTCCATCGATCTTCGCGTTCATCGTGTTCGAACATCGGAAAATCGACTACCCAGAGAAAGCGCCAACCCTGTTCGACCAGCCCGAGATCCTGAGCCACCTGGATTCGTAGCGCGCCCAGCGAATCATTGACAATATTTGCCCTGTCTGCGCCAAAGAAGATCAAATCCCCACTTTGTGCCCCGGTGCGCTGCAATATTTCGCTGATAGCCGCATCGGGCAAAAACTTCAAAATTGGTGATTGCAAGCCTTCCCGACCCTGGTCGACATCGTTACATTTGATGTAGGCCAGACCGCGCGCGCCGTAGCGACCCACATACTCGGTATAGCCATCAATTTCCTTTCTGGTCAACGAATTACCACCGGGGACACGCAATGCCGCAACCCTGCCCTGAGGATCATTTGCCGGGCCGGAGAAAACTTTAAACTCGACATCCGAAAGTAGGTCCGAGACGGTTTTCAACTCAAGTGGGATGCGTAAATCGGGCTTATCCGAACCAAATCTCTCCATCGCTTCGGCGTAGCTCATACGCTGAAACGGGCCTTCAATCTCCGCTTCCATGACTGTTTTAAATAGACCGCGCATCATTGTTTCCATCATTGACATAATGCCATCTTCGTCCATAAAAGAGGTCTCGACATCGAGTTGAGTAAACTCAGGCTGACGGTCGGCTCGTAAATCTTCGTCACGGAAACAGCGAACAATCTGGTAGTAACGATCCATGCCAGACATCATCAGTAATTGTTTGAATAATTGCGGTGACTGCGGCAAAGCAAAGAATGAACCGCTATGAGTTCGACTCGGAACCAGATAATCACGTGCGCCTTCAGGAGTAGCCCTGGTCAGCATTGGGGTTTCGATATCCAGAAAGTCATGATCTTCGAACCAGCTGCGCAGATAATGTGTGACCCTGGCCCGCAATTGCATGCGGTATTGCATGTCCGGTCTGCGCAGGTCTATATAACGATACTTGAGCCGGATATCATCGTGTACGTCGTCATCGTCTAGTTGAAACGGTGGTGTCTCCGAGGCATTCAGAATTTCCAGATGCTGTGCCAATAGTTCAATTTCACCAGTCGGCATATCTTTATTGATAGTACCTTCGGGACGAGTTCTAACTTTTCCGCTAACCCTTAGAACAAATTCGTTACGCAAACTCTCCGCCAGTGAAAACATTACGGCATCGTCCGGGTCAAAAACAACTTGCAGCATGCCTTTTTTGTCACGCAGATCGACAAATATAACCCCACCGTGATCACGTCGACGATTTACCCAGCCACAAACACTGACCTCCTGGTCGATATTTTGTCTGTTTAGTTCACCACAATAGTGCGTGCGCATGTTTATTGTTTCCGGATAGGTTAACGTATTGTCAGTAGGGGATTGAACCAATGCTTATGGAACACCATTTTTACCAGGGCAGCTAATAACCGCCTCACAGGCTGAAATTACTGCATACTCCAGTTATTTGGTCAGTTTTAGGCTGCGGCCTCTTTCTTGGTTGCTGCTTCCTTTTTGCCTGAAGTATCCGATTTGGTAGATGATTCCTTTGGTTTATCTACCAGATTTTTTTGCTTTTCAGATTTGAAATCAGTTTCATACCATCCTGATCCACTCAACCTGAAACCTGCGGCTGAAATCATTTTCTTTAAACTAGGTTCACCGCAGGCAGGACAGTCTATTAATGGAGCATCACTCAATTTTTGTAATGCTTCATGGGCATGTTCACATTCTGTACAGATATACTCGTAAATCGGCATAACTTGTCTCCGTAGGAATTACTAAAAACCGCGCCTATATGCCATGACGCAGTGTAAAGATAAAAAGGCATGGGATTCTATACCAGTATGTGTTTATTTCCAATATACATCCGCGGGCGCCCCTAAAAATAATCGAGGTAATTGCCATCCTGATCAAACACTAACCATACCGAGCCATAACGACCAATAAAAGGTGCGACCAATACGTCATGGGGTTGTTTTAGATTCTGTGTCAGCCAGAGCTCAAATTTCTGTTTTTCATCGGGTTTCTCCAACCGCCGCCGATGGCTTTGCTGCCGACTTTGAAGCCCCGTGACAAACACTGAATGAGGTCGATAAAGCTGCATTTGCGCATGCTCTGCTATCTTATCCTCTCTTCTGATGCGAGTGATTTCATTGAGTGCTTCTGTATCAAACGGTATTTCAGCGTGAATAATCGGCGGGCTTTCAGGGCTATACTGTTTCAGCTCATCAAGCGAGTCGAGTTGCGAACCGTAATCGCTTTCTATCGCTGCCACAACAAATTCATCGACTACTACAATAGCGACAGGCCTTTGGTCATAGGTTGTCACCACACCGTAAATCAGCGCGCTAATTTGTATCGTAGCAATGATTAACAGATCAAAAGTGATTTCGCGCCTGCTCTTGGACAGGTCAAATATTAGAAAAGTGATTAAAGGCCCAAGAACCAGATCGACCGCCGCGATAATTCGCATTCCCTGCCAACCCCCGGCTATTGCAAAATAGGGCATCGGATACCAGACATAAAAAACCTGGTAAGCTAAAATAAAAAATACGATCAGGCTTAGGCTAAAGTGAACCGCGGTAGCCTTTAATTTGGTTTTCAAAAGCGCTTTAGTAAATTTCATGGTAAAGCCTGACTACCGTTTTAACACTGGTGATATATGAAGTCCCAACCCTTAATTTTCAAGACTAAAACCAGACACGCCACGTTATCTATTGCGAGCACCGCTCACACACTGGAATTACGTTCCGGTTCTGGGGCCCTACATAGCCTGATCAATATTCAATACCCGCACAAATTGGAACTGAAAAATCTTGAATATCTAATGGGTGTTTTGTTGTTCCTGCCGACACCGTTAAATATTCTACTACTAGGTACCGGTGGTGGTAGCTTAATTCATTTTTTAAGATTTCATTATCCCCAGTGTCAACTTACCGCGGTCGAACTCGACTCCGAACTACAGCAATTAATGCATCAAAAAATGCTTTTGCCCGAAGCTGGCGAAAATCTAACCTACCTGATCGACGATGCTGCTCAATACCTGCAACATTGCCACCAACAATTCGACCTGATTGTGGTAGACATATTTACCGGGCGCCAATCACCAGACTGGTTGCTCGCCCCGCAAAATATGAAGCAGATTTATAACCTGTTAAGCGATCAGGGCGCAGTCACCTATAACCTGCTTATCGATAGTGAACACGATTTTAATTTATTTCGCCGCAACCTATCCCTGGTATTTGCCGAACAAGCACTATTTTTACCCGTTGAAGGGTATGACAATACGCTTGCTTACGGATTTCGGTACCACCCGCCACAACAGGGAATGCCCTATTATATGCAACAGGCTTCATCTATGGCCGTATTACACGACATCAACTATAACGAGGTGTTAGCAGCGATTTATACCACTAATCCAATTGGATCTGGGTTAATTTAAATCTCCCTACCTACCAGCCTACTGATTTTTACCACCACCACGGCAGGGTGGTGAATCGGCAATTTTACCCGCACGGGTAGACCATTCGTCCGGTGTCATCGTATGCAATGCTAAAGCGTGTATGGATTGCATTTCCTGCTCTAAAGCTTTATTCACCAGGCGGTGACGCTTAATCAACATCAACTCACTGAAATCTTCACTAACTATTGTCACCTTGAAATGTGACTCAGAACCCGGTGCGACATTATGCATATGACTCTCGTTTTCAACCGTCAGATGTGCGATCCTGAAACTACTATTCAGTCTGGACTCAATTGTATGCTGTATTGTCATTGGAATTAATCTGTTAATAAATTATATAGAGCTATAACTTTTTAAGCGCCTCTTTAATAGCCACAGTTACATCTTCCATAGTTTGAATTCGGTTTTCCGCTTCGACCGCCATCATTTTTTGCACCAGTAGGCTAACCCGGGCAGGAATTTTTTTATTCACCTCGTGTACCGGCGGCGCATTACCTTCCAGGTGCTGAAACAGGATGGCCATCGGTTCGCCTCTATAGGGCAGCTGTCCTGTCAACATACAATAGGCGATGATGCCAAGCGAATAAATATCGCAGCGATAATGTGCCTCTATTCCTTTAGCGCGCTCGGGTGATAAATAGGCCGGCGTACCGATTATCGACCCGGTTTTGGTCAAGGTCGAATCGATACCCGACGAGGCCGAGGCAATACCAAAATCAACCACCTTGACCAGGCCAGACTCATCTATGAGGATATTGCTGGGTTTTAAGTCACGGTGAATAACTTCCTGCATATGCGCAGCCACCATGCCATGCGCAACCTGTAACAGTATTTCCAGACCCGGTTTGACTTCAAAGTTTTTGACTTCTTTCAGTATTTCATCTATGCCTTTACTCTCGAAATACTCCATCGAGATAGCACACAAATTATCTTTGAAGAGTAAATCATGTATGCGAATAACATTGTGGTGACTCACTTTTCTGGAATATTTTACTTCGCGCAAAAAGCGCTCACGCGAACCACCGTCCGCGGTTAATTCCGGGTGCATAAATTTTAATATTAGCGGCTCACCCACCATTTCATCTTCGGCTAACATGACACGACCCATAGCACCCCGACCAATCTCTCCCTTGATTCGATAGCGATCCATCCAGAAATCGCCGTCCTTCAGCTCTTCGATATTCTGAATTTTCACTACCTCGGTAGCTTCAACCGGCTTCTCTACCACACGTGCTAATTGTTCCGATTGCGCCTGATCAATCTTCATCAAACGGGTTTCAAAAAACTCTTCCCTATTAATGTTTAATTCACTTAAACTGAAATCTTTGGTTATTTTGTTCACTACCTCTTCAGCGGTATCGCGCACCGTGGCCTGCAACTGAGGCACCATTTTCATAATATTATCGCGCACATTATCGGCATGTTGCTTGGTGGCCAGGGCAGCAATGCAATGCAATGCCTCCCGTTGCACCATCGCCTCGGGCATTTTCAGGCACAGAAAACCGATTTCGAGGCCTTTGCTGTAACCTAACTGAGAGACCGCCTTCAAAACTGCAACCGCCGAATCCGGCCATTTCTCGGCTGCCTCTCGCAAGATAGCAAGGGATTCTCGTTTACCTGAGGCACCGAGTAGCTCTATCGCTTTTTCACGAACCTGCCAATTATCGTGAATTGCAGTTTCTCCGGCTTTTACCAGATCGTCGGGGTCAGCATGCTGGGCGGCAAATTGCTGAGCGGTATTTCGAGTAAACTCATGCTTGTGATCGATTAGACCCTGCGCGGCACCATAAAGTTGATTGGTGCCAAATTTTTGCATACATTTTATTGCCTGCTCCTTTCCCCACCATTCCTGTTGATCAAGGCGGTGCAGGAATTTTTCCAGACTGCCCTGAGTAATGTGCTTGATGATAACTTTTACCAGGATCTCACGAAGATCATCCGCTTTGCCGGTAGTCCAGGGAGCCAGTTTCGGAACCAGTTCCGAATCAGCCTGCTTACTAATAATTTCCAGCGCCATTTCCCGTTCATATTCGGTCATAGTCTCGATGAAAGGCAAAATGACCGAGGCATCAAAGGACATCTTTAATTTATTCATCGTCTTAAGCGCTTCCATGACAATAGTTTTATTATCATCGGTCAGAAATTTGACAATTATATTAGCTACCTCAGGCTGCTCAATTTGGCCGAAATATCGCAATAAGGTGAATTTAAGATTTGGATTTTCAATATACTGGGGATCGATCATCAGTAAGCTCAGATCAATCGGAACCTCCGAACCTTCGGCCAGTGCCAGCAGTTGATCGGCATACTCCGGCTCGAGTTTCAGGGCATTGTTAATGATTTGTTCCGGCTTGAGATGTTTTTTCTGAAAGCTGAGAACATTAATAATTTCTGTTTTAGAAATATCGGATTCGTGTAAGCGCTTGAATAATATGCTTGGATTAATCTGTGCAGACTCTGATAAAACCTGTGCGGCAGCAGTACGAATGTCGGTGGCATCGTTTTCGAGGATATCGAGAAACTTCTGCTCAGTCTTATCGGTCACATGTTCCTTACAGATATCCAACAAAATTTCGCGATGGGGGCTTGGACTAGAGGGAATAATTTCCAGAATTCTCTCGAGCGAGTCCCTGGCTGATTGCCTGACTTTTGCAGTCAGTCCCTTACCTTTTTTACTCGTCGGATCTTCACAGTCGAGAAACTGCTTGAGCGTTCGATTAAATAAAATAGAACCTAACACGGCCATGTCGAATAATTTCTACCCATTAATTATTTATGTGGCAATGCCCACAGAAATCGGTCATTGCCGGTTTATAAATTTACCTATGAGGATTATAGCTATAAAACCGGTAAAATTGATAACCATGACTGTATAAAATCGGCCTGGTCATCGATATTCTTGACTTTACCACCAGGATTAACCGCTAAATATTTGATTAGCGGTTAAATACTTATCCTAAGTTACATAGTACTCCTTCAATGATATATCTTAAGATGCAGCCAGTCAGGAAGCGGTTAGCTGTTAGGCGTGCGACCGCAGGACTAGCCGTAGCTAATTCAAGAGAGCACAACAACGCAGATGACCGCTTCCTGGCTGGCCCTACGGGAGCGCCCCAAATTGGCCAATGCCGCGTTGCAGTCCTTGTAAAGGGCATGCCATTCCCCGCGGACTGCGCCTTGCCTTGGCCAATTTGGGACGCTCTGCACTCTAAGATATATCATTGAAGGAGTACTAATTCAATAATTAAAGATAAACTCACCCGTCGAATCAATATCTATTTTAATCAGCTCTCCGGCGCTAATTTTTCCGGCCAGTATCGCCATTGCGACAGGATTTTCAATCGCCTGTTGTATCTCGCGTTTTAGTGGTCGCGCGCCATAAACCGGATCGAACCCAGTTTTTCCCAGCTCATCCAGGGCTGCTTCGCTGATTTCCATCGTCATGTCTTTGTCCTTTAAACGCGCCTCCAGGCTTTTTAGTTGAATCTGCGCGATTACCCGAATCTGCTCCTGTGTCAGCGGATGAAACACCACGGACTCATCGACCCTGTTAATAAATTCCGGTCTGAAATGCTGTGCCACCTGTAACATCACCGCAGCCTTGATCTCTTCGTACTGGCTATCACCCGCCAGTGCCTGAATCTCCATAGAGCCAAGATTCGAAGTCATTACTATTACCGTATTACGAAAATCGACTGTACGCCCCTGCCCATCGGTTAACCTGCCATCATCGAGCACCTGCAACAGAATATTAAATACATCCGGGTGAGCCTTTTCAATTTCGTCGAGCAAAATGACCGAGTAGGGTCTACGCCGTATCGCTTCGGTTAAATAACCACCCTGCTCATATCCAACATAGCCCGGGGGGGCACCAACCAGCCGTGCAACACTATGTTTTTCCATAAACTCGGACATGTCGATACGAACAATTGCATCTTCGGTATCGAACAGAAATTCGGTTAATGCTTTGGTTAATTCAGTTTTACCGACGCCGGTGGGCCCCAGGAACAAAAACGAGCCATTCGGGCGACCAGGGTCGGATAACCCCGCACGCGAACGCCTGATCGCGTCTGAAACTGCTTTTATAGCTTCGCTTTGACCGACCACACGTTTACCAATTTCAGCTTCCATGCTGAGTAGTTTTTCGCGTTCGGAATCAAGCATCTTCGATACTGGTATACCGGTCCAGCGAGAAACTACCGATGCAATTTCTTCTTCAGTAACTTCGTTTACCAGCAATTGCATATCCTGCATTTCGACATTTGCCGCCAGATCGAGTTGTTTCACCAGTTCCGGTATGCGGCCATATTGCAGCTCCGACATGCGAGCCAGATCACCAGCCCTTTGCGCTGTTTCAAGCTCGAGGCGTGCACGTTCGAGTTCCTCTTTGATATTTGTCGAACCCTGTAATGCCGCTTTTTCAGATTTCCAGATTTCCTCAAGATCAGAATACTCACGTTCTAGCTGACCAATTTCAGTTTTCAGCATCTCTCGACGTTTTTTACTCGCAGTATCGCTTTCTTTCTTAAGCGCCTCATGTTCAATTTTTAGCTGGATCAAACGCCGGTCGAGCCTGTCCATCGATTCCGGTTTTGAATCGATCTGCATACGTATACCGCTCGCTGCCTCATCGATTAAATCGATTGCCTTATCCGGTAATTGTCGATCAGTAATATACCGGTAAGACAGCGTCGCCGCTGCAACAATGGCCGGATCGGTAATGTCGACACCATGATGAACTTCGTAGCGTTCTTTCAATCCGCGCAGGATCGCAATGGTGTCTTCAACCGAGGGTTCCCGTACCAATATTTTCTGAAAGCGTCGTTCCAGCGCAGCATCTTTTTCAATAAATTGACGATATTCGTCGAGCGTAGTGGCGCCCACACAGTGCAATTCGCCTCTCGCCAATGCGGGTTTTAACATATTGCCGGCGTCCATCGCACCCTCAGCCTTGCCCGCACCAACCATGGTATGTAATTCGTCAATAAATAAAATGATTTGACCTTCCTGTTTAGACAAATCATGTAATACAGCCTTTAATCGCTCCTCGAATTCACCGCGAAATTTTGCACCCGCAATCAACGACCCCATATCCAGCGACAAAAGACGCTTATTTTTTAAACCTTCAGGCACCTCGTGATTGATTATTCGCTGCGCAAGGCCTTCGGCAATAGCTGTTTTACCGACACCGGGTTCACCGATTAAAACCGGATTATTTTTAGTTCGTCGCTGTAAGACCTGAATCGTACGGCGTATCTCCTCGTCCCGTCCTATCACCGGATCGAGCTTTCCCTGTTCGGCACGCTCAGTCAGGTCAATGGTGTATTTTTCAAGCGCCATACGCTGGTCTTCGGCGCTGGCACTATCGACACTCTGGCCGCCGCGAATGGCTTCCACTGCGGCTTCTATAGCTTGCTTGCCTGCCCCTGAAGACATGAGCGCATCGGCGAGCGAGCCTTTTTCATTCATTGCCGCCAGTACAAATAATTCGGAGGAAATAAACTGGTCTTTACGATCCTGCGCCAGCTTGTCGGTCACATTCAGCAATTTACCGAGCGCATTAGATAAATGCAAATCGCCGCCAGCGCCTTCTACAGTGGACTGCTTATCTAGCAATTCATTTAATTGCGAGCGCAATAAACTGATATTGACCCCGGCATGGGTAAACAACGGGCGCACCGAGCCACCCTGTTGATCGAGTAGCGCCAACATTAAGTGAACCGGTTCAATAAACTGATGATTACGCCCGACGGCTAGCGACTGGGCGTCGCCAAGGGCTTCCTGAAACTTACTCGTTAATCGATCCATTCTCATGATAAAAACCTTTTATATTCAAAAACCTGATAGATAGATGGGTTTTTATAGGTGTTTTTCAAGCGGTAGGAGTCTGTCGGACTTAGGTAATCGTAGCGATATGTACAGGATGTACGGTAGTAGAACTACCAACAGTAGGCGCTTTTAGGCGCCAACAGTAGGTGCTCTTAGGCAATGCAGGACGCAATTGTCGAGGGAAAGCCATTTTGAGTCGGATTTTTCTATCGATTGAGGTGAAAAAATTGACTGGATCAATTTTTAACAGCTTTAGCTGGCCCGAAGGGTGTAGGGCACGCCTACATGGATGTAGCGATGCGGCGTCCCGATGGTAGAGCAACGCAGGAGCAGTTGCCGAGGATGCCCGGAATAATAGTCATTCATATTTACCGGTTTATGCTCCTGCACCAACAGTAGGCGCTTTAGGCGCCAACGGTAGGCGCTTTAGGCGCCAACGGTAGGCGCTTTAGGCGAAACCGGCATACCGTACCTCCTGTACATAAACGAAATGGATAGGGAAACCTGGCCAAAATGGCTTTCCCGTAGTACGCCTGCATGAATGCAGGTGGTAGAGTACCAACAGTAGGCGCTTTAGGCG
>CAXMRQ010000001.1:0-11882 GCA_964196115.1 uncultured Gammaproteobacteria bacterium | reverse complement strand
ACATTCCCTGCTTTATTTCGGCCATTTCAGGCCGAGTTTACGGGATTTCCCATGTCTTGAACATAGCCACCCATCAAGCCAGGTCTGACCTGTGATCGGTACTCTGGTTTCTAGTTGTTTTCGCTATTTCATATCGTCAGCACGGTAATGGATGACCCCATAATCTGACCGGGGCGATCTCGTATTTGGCTAGCAACTGTCCTTTGCGGCATTTCGGACAGGGATAGCTGGCAGGCTCATTCGCAATATCATCCTGTTTGACCAATGGTGGTGGCGTCGCCAGTATTTGGCGTATTAGGCTTATCGATGTCTTTCGACAGCGGTTCGCCAGAATGCCGTAATGACGGATACGCATTAAACCCTTGGGTAAAACATGCAGTAGGAAGCGGTGGATAAACTCGCCAGGGTCTAGTGCCATGACTTTGTGTTGATCATCTCGGTAATCTTTGTAGGTAAAGCATATCTGGTCGTTGTTTATATCAATGATACGCTGATTACTAATCGCAATGCGGTGCGTATAGCGCGCCAGATAGCCAATGATGCTATCGGTTCGATTCAGACAGTGCTTGCTGTACACCCCCCAGTCTTTTTGCATGAGCTGGTTTAATACATTATCGACTTCGTCTTTATGAGTAACGCGATCTAAATCACCGCGATTGGCGCATCGTCTCAGAGCACTGACAAAATTGCCACGGTAGTGTCTGGATAAGGCCTTAACCGGGAACAGGTAATTGCTTTTCGCTGCCTGCCATTGCTGGTTGTTGGTGAGTGCACCACCGGGTACCAGGCAGTGCAGATGCACATGCTGACTCAGGGTTTGCCCCCAGGTGTGCAAGACGGCAGTCATGCCGAGTTTGCCATTCAGGCGCTTTGGATCGGCTCCGAAGGCTTTGAGCGTTTTCCAGACCGCCTGGAACAGTAAGGCGTAGATCACTTCGGGATGCAGTTGCACCCAGCCATTGAGTTCATGCGGCAGGGTAAATACCAGATGGTAATAGGCCACAGGCAATACGGCCTGTTGTTGTTTGTCTCGCCATTGTTTGGTGGCGCGGTGCTGGCATTGTGGGCAGTGTCGGTCTCGACAGCTATGATACAGCGGCATCTCACCTTCGCAGTGGTCGCACTGATAGTTGATACCACCGAGAGCCGGAGTATGGCAGGCGAGTAGATGGTCGCAGACCTTAAGACGATTACCATCGAGTTGATGACTTTGACCGTAGTCGGACAGGTGTTGTTCGAGTATACCTTGCAGGGTGATGGATTCAGTCATGGCTGCTCTCCAATTGTCCGATTAGATCACTGAACGCACCTGAGCCCTGTTGATAACTCGCTACCCAATGCACATAGCGTAAGGTGGTCTGTAATTGCCGATGACCGAGTTGGTGTTGTAACTGATGTACCGGCAGGCCCTGTTCTAACTGGTGGGTCGCATAGGCGTGACGGAGTGCATGGATGCCGCCAACCTTTAATATCCCGGTTTTATTTTTAGCCTGTCGGTAACGTTTTTGCGTCGTACTAATGCTTAAATGAAGACTCGGTGTGTTGCTATTGGGAAACAACCACTCGCCTGGATGATACTGCCGCCAGTAATGGCGTAATTGACCCAACAACTTCGAAGGCAATGCCACCAACCGATCTTTCTTTCCTTCGCCTAGAGCGCCTACTTTTGGTACCCTGTTCGATACGTAATAAGTCGCGTTCACTGTCGATATGGCGAACTTTCAATGCCACCAACTCACTAACACGCAAGCCGCAACCATAGCAGGTGAGTAGCATGGCGCGCGATTTGTCATTCGGGCAGGCGTCGATGATCTGCTTAATTTCAGAGCGCGTCAGTAGCTCCGGTATCTTCTGACTACGTTTGGGAAACTGGATCGGTATATCAAATTGCGGCCAGTGCAAAACTTGCAAATACAGAAACCGCAGACCATTTAAATACAGTCGGCAACTGGCGCTGGATAAACCTTTTTGCTGAACCAGATAGACGAAGTAACCCTGTATCTGATCCGGCTGTAGTTGATCGGGTGGTTGATGAAAATAACGAGCCAGGCCCTGAACGGCATAGAGGTAACTCTGGTGGGTACGAATCGAAAAACCACGCTGGCGCATGGCTGATATCATTTGCTGACGTAAGGGTGTCATCGATCTTCTCCTGAGTGGCAACCGGTATTGGTCACGCTCAAGTTTGATCGTTTATCCCGTAAAGTTAAGGGGTTGGGGAGGCTACCGCGTAGCGGTTTAGTTCAACAGTTTGTTAGAAGGAGTCCTGAATAACAGGAACTAGACGGCGTCCTTCTATTTCGGTGATATTTATCAATTAGCAGGGATACTAAATGATCGACAAAGGATGTGTCAATGAGTAAAGATGATCGTGAAAAACGCTTTTGGGACAACTACTTAGTTGTACTTTCTAATAATAATATCAAGCCCGCATTATTCACCTGGCAGGCTCACTATTGCATGACCTTCATTCGGTGTTATAAGGAAACCAGACTTAAACAACATACCTCTGATTCCATTGCCGATTATTTGTCTTCACTGTGGAATGATGAAAAAAGGCCCAGCAACAACAGCGGGCGATAGATGTGCTGAAATTTCTGTTTAAAAGTATTCGCGCCCTGCTTTACCGAGAAATCGATTGCGAATCCAGAGACGAAATATAATCGCAGCTACTCAACGACTCCAAACGGTTTCGCGGGCTGGATTAGCAAAACCTGCATTGCGTAATCCGGCAACAATGTTGGGTTACGCCTGCGGCTAACACCAACCTACATCAGTGTTATTAGCGCAAATTAAACTAAGCGATCAAATCATCTAGCCTAGGAGTCTGTCGGACTTAGGTGGTCGTCACGAGGATAAGTCCGGTTTGAGTCAGATTTTGAGTTCTTTTAAGGAAAATAGTTATTCTATTTGACGAAAAAGAACTCAAAATGTGGCCAAATCCAGCTTTTCCGCAGTACGCTTGCATGGATGCAAGTGGTAGAGTCGAGTCAGGAACAGAGACCGAGACCAACCTAAGTCCGACAGACTCCTAATTCATCAACTTGATGTTAAACGCTTCCCCTATCGCGGCTATGATTTCCGGGCTATCCCACTCGAATACTCCGCGGGCTTTTAGCAACACGCGGCCCTGTGCGTCTACTAAGACAGTCAGCGGAATCGTATTGGCGCCGAGCATGTTTTCGAGCAGAAGATTGCTGTCGAGAAAATTCTTAAAAGTTATTTTTAACTGTTTGGTAAAGGCCGCCGCCGCGTTGCCATCGTCGTCTATCGAAATTCCGATGATGTTGAACTCGTTTCCGTTATACCGGCGAGCAAGCCGTTCCAGTGACCCCATCTCCGCACGACAGGGACCGCACCAGCTTGCCCAGACGTTAATGAGCAGCGGCTTCCCGTTAAAATCAGTAAATTTATTTGTCTTGCCGTTGACTCCATTCAGCGTCGCCTCGCGTAAGTAGCCGCCGATCTCGACCTCGCCGGGGGTACCTGCAAATGCTGTTGTGGGTAGTGCTAACGCAAGAAAAAATATTAAAACAATTGATCGCATGTATACACAAACCGTATGTTGGACATTTAGTATTTGGGCCTTCTGTTACTGGACACCTGACTGTTCGTTATTGTATATCCTGGATCGGTGTAAATACTAGTGGTGTAATTTTACTTCACCCCTTTCTCAATTAAAAAGGCGCTGTATTGTTTATCAGTTCCGTTGATATGGTTAATCAGCCAATCGCGCAAAAAAATGGTCGCATTCTTCATCGCTGTATCCTTATCCTGTTGATACTCGGCCAGTACCTCTTCAACCCTGGTAATCATTTGTTGATGCTGTAGCTTGTGGGGTTCGAAATCCGGGTAACCATGCTGTTCCATTAAGCCTTCTTCATAGCTGAAGTGGGTTTTCGTGTAATCCACCAGCGCGTCCATTGCCTCATGTTCGAACACTTCACCAGTGGAAAAGTAGACCGCGGTTTGTAAGCTGTTTATCAGGCTCAGGAGTTTTTTGTGCTGCATATCGATAGAATCGATTCCGACACTGTATTCATCCTTCCATTCGACGTATTGCCTGGCTGTTAGTTTGCGATGGACGAACGGCAAGGCCACCAGTATCGCAATTAACAGCCAGGTAAGCGGACTGGTCGGACCTGCTAAGAGGCCCAGAATAGCGGCGATAACGAGAGTGAGAATGAAAACAGCAACCGCAAACATTTTCGTTTTATTATTCATAGATATAGTTTATTCCCGTCATCGAGGGTTCCTTCAACAAGTGGCATTCTAGGTGATGCAAACCCGGTTGCAGTTGACATAAATCAAATACATACAATTGACCTCAGTTAATAATTATCGTCAATAACCAACCCTGGCTGCAGGTTTTATTACTCATGGATAAAGGCTTCGTTTCATTGGTGGGATCAGGTCCCGGCGATGCAGAATTAATGACTGTCAAGGCACTACGCCTGTTACAGGAAGCAGACGTGGTCATTTATGACCGCCTGGTTAGTTCTCAAATACTGGATCTTATCCCTGCCGGCGTCAGTCAAATTTCTGTCGGTAAATCCGCTGGAAATCATTGCATTGTACAAGATGAAATCAACCAAATTATCGTCAAATCGGCGCTGTCGGGTCGCCGTGTGGTTCGTTTGAAAGGTGGTGATCCTTACATTTTTGGTCGTGGGGGTGAAGAAGCACTGGTTCTTAAGCAACACGGTATCGCCTTTGAAATTGTTCCCGGAATAACTGCAGCCTCGGGGTGTAGCACCTATAGTGGAATACCACTCACCCACCGTGGCCTGAGCCATGGCGTGCGTTTTATCACCGGGCACTTCCACAACGACGAAGAACTGAATATAGACTGGGATAAGATCGCTGACCCTGATTGCACCCTGGTTATCTACATGGGCCTGGCAAAACTGCAAACTATTAGCGACGAACTCATTATAGCCGGCCTGCCCCCGACTACGCCGGCTGCAGCGATACACGGCTGCACCAGGATGAGCCAGCATAAGATCGTTTCTACATTAACTGACTTACCTGCCCTGGTGCGTGAGGCCGAATTGCAGTCACCGGTAATGATTATTATTGGCAAGGTCGTTTCGCTGAGTGACGATCTGGACTGGTTTCAAGCCAACCACGAGGCCAGCGAGGGAAATATTGAATATGAATCATTCGATATGGCTCATGCCTAGTTATATAAGGCTCATACATGGCTCGATATGGCTCCTGCTTAGCCTGATACTGTCTGCCCCGCTTCATGCGGACGGCCCTATTTCCGCCAGTCGTCAGCAGGATTTACGCAATCTCCTGATTCAGGATTGTGGCTCCTGTCATGGTCTGAGAATGAATGGTGGGCTCGGACCGGCACTGCTGCCATCGACCTTAGCTGGCAAACCAGCAGAAACTATTAGCGCCATTATTCTCGACGGTCGACCCGGTACTGCGATGCCGGCATGGCGCCCTCTGATATCACCTGCTGAAGCGCGATGGCTCGCTTCACTATTATTGCAGGAGGCGCTGTAATGAGGAGCCTGAGTTACTGGTTATTGAGCTCCCTGTTGTTAAGTTTGAGCGCGCATTCGCGTGGTACCGGCGATATGGGGGTAGTGATCGAAAGAGCCAGTAGCAGCGTGCAAATTATTGAAACCAGCAATAACACCAGTATTGGCCGGGTTACGGGGCTTGGGGACTTATCGCATGCCACGATTGTGTATTCACGAGACTCCCGTTTTGCCTACGTTTTCGGCCGTGATGGTGGCCTGACTAAAATTGATATCCTCGACGCGAAAATCACCGCACGGATATTACAGTCCGGCAACAGCATTGGCGGCGCAATTTCACAGGATGGGCGACTGGTCGCCGTATCTAACTATACCCCGGGCGGGGTAAAGGTTTTCGATGCAGACACACTGCAACTAGTAGCCGATATACCGGCCACCTATGGCACCGATCAGCAACGCTCTAAAGTCATAGGCCTGGTGGATGCCCCCGGGCAAAAGTTCGTGTTCGCACTTTGGGACGCCGGTGAAATATGGGTACTGGATATGACTGACAAGTCCAGCCCCGGAATCGAAAAATTTAAAAATATAGGTCGTAATCCCTACGATGCGTTAATTACTCCCGATGGTCGCTACTACATTGCTGGTTTGTTTGGTGAAGACGGTATGGCACTGCTGGATTTGTGGAATCCTTCAGCCGGTGTCAGCCGTATCCTGCCCGACTACGGCAAGGGCGAGGCAAAATTACCGGTGTATAAAATGCCCCACCTGGAAGGCTGGGCTGTCGCTGGTGATCTGGCCTTTGTGCCAGCGGTGGGTCGTCACGAAGTACTTGTCATCAATATGCGTACCTGGCAGGAAGCGGGGCGTATCAAGGTACATGGACAACCCATTTTTGTTATGGCGCGTCCAGATGGCCGACAGGTATGGGTTAATTTCGCGCTACCCGACAATGACACCATTCAGATTATCGACACCCAGCAACTGGCAGTAATCCAGCAACTCAAGCCGGGTAAGGGTGTGTTGCATATGGAATTTGAACCACGTGGTGAGGAAGTCTGGCTTTCAGTACGCGACGAAGACCGGGTCGAAGTCTACGACACGCAGACCTTCCAACGTAAAGCGTTCTTTCCTGCAAAAAAACCAAGCGGTATTTTCTTTACCGCTCGCGCACATCGAATTGGCCTATGAGACAGTATTCCAAACTCGAACAACACTTGCTGAACGATTTTCAGCACGGACTGCCATTATCTCCAACACCCTACGCTGATCTGGCCAAAAAACTGGGCGTATACGAAACAACGGTTCTGGAAAACCTGAAGCGTTTACAAACAGAAGGAGCGATTAGCCGAGTAGGTGCCGTATTTCGACCCAACCGGGTCGGCGCTAGCACACTGGTAGCAATGGCAGTACCGGCTGATAAGCTGGAATCAATAGCGGCTATCGTCAGTGACTTCAGCGAAGTTAATCACAATTATGAACGCGATCATCACTTTAATCTGTGGTTTGTGGTTATCGCATCAGACGAAGAAAATTTAGACACTGTTTTGGCTGAAATCGAACTAGGTTGTGGCTATCCGCTACTCAATTTACCGATGCAGGATGATTATTTCATCGACCTGGGGTTTGACCTGAAGTGGACATGAAAGTAACAGATTCAAACTTCGAAAAGTCGCTGATTGAGGCTATGAGTCACGGCTTACCATTGGTAAGCCGACCTTATGCGCAGATTGCAGAACAAATCGGCAGTAGCGAATCAGAAGTGCTGGCAGGCATTAAACGCATTACGCTTCGGGGCGACATAAAGCGTTTCGGAGTGGTAGTACGTCATCGCAATCTGGGCTACCGTGCCAACGGTATGGTGGTGTGGGATATCCCAGATACTGCGGTCGCAAAACTGGGACGCTGCATCGGCCAATACTCTTTTGTTACATTATGCTATCAGCGCCCAAGACGCCTGCCCGAATGGCGTTACAACCTGTTCAGTATGATCCATGGACATGACCGCTCTGCTGTCATAGAACAGGTAGAGCTTATTGTAGAGCAATGCGGTTTGCATAAAACAGCGTATGAGATTCTGTTTAGTGGCCGCTGTTTTAAGCAACGTGGTGCAAAATACACACAGCAAGCAGTCGATAAACCAGATTATTATTATGAGATGGCCGCTAATGAATGAATTGATTCGCCATTTTATTAATCAGTATCAGGGTGGTTTCCCGGTCGTGGAACACCCCTATTCCACAGCTGCTACTAACCTCGGCACAGACGAGACCACCCTGATTACTGCCATACAGGACTTGCTAAAAGACGGTATATTAAGCCGCTTTGGTCCATTGTACGATGCCTCCAGCATCGGCGGCGGCTTAACCCTGGCTGCCATGTCGGTGCCGGAAGGAGAATTTGACTGCGTTGTAGAGCTGATTAACAACCTGCCCGAAGTAGCACATAACTACCGCCGCGAACATACACTGAATATGTGGTTTGTGATCGCTACCGAAACCCCCGATCTATTGCAGCAAGCCATCGTCAGAATCGAACAGTTAACCGGTTTGCCGGTATACAATTTTCCCAAAATACAGACTTTTTATCTCGGGTTGTGGTTATCTCTGGATAACGCTGGCGGGGTGAGCACCTGTTCCATAGCAGGCTCCCCACAACAGCGAGGAATGAAAATAGACGAACTTGACCGTCATATCATTCATGCTACTCAGAGCGGGCTGGCATTGCATCCAGCGCCCTATCACGAGGTAGCGAAGCAGTGTGGATGTGACGCACAAACCGTGATGAATCGATTGCAGCGCATGCTGGATTGCGGCGTAATTCGACGTATCGGTGCTGTTCCCAATCACTATCGACTAGGGCTACGCAGTAACGGCATGTCGGTTTGGGATGTAGCCGATAATCGTCTGGATGCTTTGGGCGAACAAATCGGCAATCTAGATTTCGTCAGCCATTGTTATCAGCGACCACGCCACCTACCCCTGTGGCCTTATAACCTGTATGCGATGGTACACGGACATAATCAAGATGAAGTGAATTATAAGGTAAGCCAGATAGCCGAACTGCTGGACAGTGACTGTCGGCAATACGACGTGCTGTTAAGCAGCCGGATATTGAAAAAAACCGGCTTAAGGTTGGTCGCCTGATGTTTCGCTTGAGTCGATATCTGCATGCTCTGGAAAGCGGAACAATCGTGGCGCCAAAACCCAAACCAGTCATGCTGGGTACTGGGCCGGTTGTTATCTGGAACTTGATTCGCCGATGCAATTTAACCTGTAAACACTGTTATGCGACATCGGCGGACATCGATTTTGACGGTGAACTCGATACCGCCGAGGTTTTTGCAGTGATGCAGGATCTAAAGGCTTTTGGCGTATCGGTTCTGATTCTGTCAGGCGGCGAACCGCTGATGCGCCCCGATATATTCGAGATTTCGCGCCACGCCAAAGAACTCGGGTTTTATGTCGGACTGTCGACTAACGGCACCCTGATAACTGAGGATAATATTTCCGATATTATCAGCATTGGTTACGATTATGTCGGCGTTAGTATCGACGGAATGCGCGAGACACACGACCGTTTCCGCCGCAAACAGGGCGCATTTGACGAATCCATTCGAGGAATCCGACTGTGTCATCAAGCAGGTCTCAAGGTGGGTCTGCGCTTTACCCTGACCCAGGACAATGCGTCCGAACTACCCGACTTGTTACGGCTAATGAGCGACGAAGATGTTGATAAGTTTTATCTCTCTCACCTCAACTACGCGGGACGCGGCAACCACAATCGAGCCAGTGATCTGCACCATCATATGACACGCGAGGCAATGGATTTACTGTTCGAGACTTGCTGGCAGGACGTTAAGGCAGGACGTAGGCGGGAATTTGTTACCGGTAATAATGATGCCGATGGCGTATACCTGTTGCACTGGGCAAGCCGCCATCTACCGGAGCATGTCGAGACATTGCGTAAACAGTTGCTTCGTTGGGGTGGAAATGCCTCTGGCGTCAATATCGCCAATATCGACAACCTGGGAACAGTACACCCCGATACCATGTGGTGGGATTACAGCATTGGCAGCGTTAAGCAACGCCCGTTTTCAGAAATCTGGCAGGATACTTCAGACCCTCTGATGGCAGGTCTGAAAGCCGCGAAAAGACCTCTCGAAGGGCGTTGCGCGCAATGTCAACATCTTGCCATCTGTGGCGGCAATTCGAGGACGCGTGCCTGGCAATTAACCGGTAATGCCTGGGCTGAAGACCCAGGTTGCTATTTAACTGATGAAGAAATTGGTGTGGCTAACATGCCGCAGCGAGTCGAATTAACCCCTTACCGCCGTCACAGGAAAAATTCCCCGGGCTTGTCAGTAAAAACAGATTTTTGAATACCTTTTTCTGCGACCCGATTGTGAAAATCAGCTGGAGCAGATACTGATTAATGCATCGCGGTCATGAATAGTGACCCCGCGTCCGTTTATGGTCAGGATTCCCGACTCATGAAGGTTTTTCAAAATACGCGAGAAGGTTTCAGGTTTTACCGACAATCGTGACGCAATAACACTCTTGGCAATTTTCAATTCGAAATGATTCTGGTCGTCGGGCGCATTTTGTAATAGATAAGCGACAATACGAACCGTGCCAGTGTTGAGGCTTAGCGTATCAATTTCCTGAATCAGTCCTCGTAAACGAAAACTCATTTTCCCCATTAAAATGAAACAGGTGTCTACAGAGCTCCTTAACAGGGATTTAAAATATTTGCTGTTGATAGCAATTATCCTGGATGGAGCCAAAGCAGTTGCGTTAACCGGGTAGTGCGGGTGATCCATAAACATTAATGCCTCGGCAAAGGTATGGCCAGGCTCTATGATTTCGACCACTTTTTCCTTTCCTCCTGGCGAAACCCGGAATAATTTCATTCTGCCAGAAACAACCAGATAAAAACTAATAACATCATCTCCTTGAAAGAAAAGAGCTTCGCCTTCTTCCAGATCACTAATATGCGAGGTCTGGCATACATGATGCAATTGATCATCCGACAAACCTGAAAACAGGTGAGATGACTTTAATGCTTCGCGTGTAGCGTTTAATTCCAAGATTTGTAGCCAGTGAAACGCTGTTTGATGTCTTTAAGGGTAAAGACATGAAAGCTGCGAGTTAAGATTAATGTGGGTATATTAGCTGAATGACATTCAAATTAAAGTTTTTTAACTTAACCTGGAATACCCCTGATATTCACAAAGAGGTACCATAGGCAAAACCAGGAGCTGAAAGAATGTCTAACGAAGTCATATTAACCTGCGCTGTCAGCGGCGGTCACAATAACCAGGGAAAGCATCCCGATTACCCGATTACGCCGGAACATATTGCCAACGACTGCATTAATGCAGCTAAAGCGGGGGCGGCAATTGCCCATATTCATGTACGCGACCCGAAAACCGGTATGCGTTCCGGCGACCCTGCCCTGTTTAAAGAAGTGGTTGAGCGTATTCGCGATTCGGGTAGTGACGTGCTGATTAACCTGACCACCAGCGAAGGCGCGCGTTTTTCACCCGGGGAAGTCGATGCCGGTATCGGTGGCCCGGGCACCACGCTGAAACAGCCACTGGATCGATTACATCACATTGAAGAACTGCGTCCGCATATATGCACCCTCGATGTCGGTACCTTTAATTTTGGCGAAACTATATTTGTTAATACCCCTGAACACCTGCGAGTAATGGCAAAACGAATTCAGCAACTCGGCGTTAAGCCGGAAATCGAGGTTTTTGAACCGGGCCACATCATGTTCGCACACAAGCTCATTGAAGAAGGCTTGATTGACGGTGCACCGATGTTTCAGTTGTGTCTGGGAATTCCGCACGCCTCCCCCGCCACTGCTGAAATCCTTAGCGTCATGAAAAATCTATTACCAACTAATGCCAACTGGAGTGCATTTGGCATATCCCGATTTGAGTTTTCCATCGTCGCCCAGTCAGCCGGTCAGGGTGGAAACTGCCGTGTCGGGCTGGAAGATAATCTCTATCTGGACAAAGGTGAATTTGCCAGTAATGTGCAGCTGGTCGAGCGAGCGGTTCGTATTATTCGCGAGATAGGACGCGAGCCTGCCACTCCGGCACAGGCCGCTGAACGTTTGGGTATTAATCTTGAGTAAGTATCTGGAAAAGGCGCATACGACGTTGTTGATTTCGATCAATATTGGCCGAATGAATTCGGCCCTACAGGCATAAATTGGCCCAAAATTGAGCTGGTATTTTGTGTAGGGTCGAATTTATTGGCTCTTTTGAATTATGTGTGGGTATTCATCACATGATTATCACCAATTCTGGCGTAATAACCCCCTGATACCGGCTGCGTGAATGTTTGCCAATGCGCGGTTGAATGCAGCAGAATAGTGTCT